>JAAYHN010000091.1 GCA_012735395.1 Alcaligenaceae bacterium
CCATTTCTTATTCTCCTTATGCCTGACGGACAGTACGTTGTTCAATACGTTTTTCAGGGTTTTCATTCAGCACAATACGGTGGACGTAAATGCCGGGCAGATGTATCTGATCGGGATCCAGTTCGCCGGTATCGACAATTTTTTCGACTTCAACAACAGTAATTTTGCCTGCCATTGCCACATTCGGATTGAAGTTACGGGCGGTCTTGTTAAACACCAGGTTGCCGCTGCGATCGGCAATATACGCTTTTACCAGAGACACATCGGGTGTCAAAGAGCGCTCCATCACATACTGGACACCGTCAAACTCACGGATTTCCTTGCCTTCAGCAACAATAGTACCTACGCCAGTACGTGTAAAGAAGGCAGGGATGCCCGCACCGCCCGCACGCAGTTTTTCGGCCAATGTGCCTTGCGGGGTAAATTCAAGTTCCAGTTCACCAGACAGATATTGACGCTCGAACTCTTTATTTTCACCCACGTAAGAAGCAATCATTTTGCTAATTTGGCGGGTGGTAAGCAACTGCCCAAGGCCAAAGCCGTCTACCCCGGCATTATTACTGATGCAGGTCAGGTTTTTAACACCACTATCCCTGAGCGCGGCAATGAGCGCTTCGGGGATACCGCATAAACCAAACCCCCCTACTCCAATCATTTGCCCGTCAGCGACAATGTCCTGCAGAGCCTGAGTGGCGTTTTGATACACCTTATCCATCTGTTTTCCTTAAGTGTTAAATAATAAAACGCAAACTTGTTACATTTACCATGTTTTATTCTTGTTCTTGAATTAGGGAATATACCAATTATTTATTGGTCCTGAGTAAATAACGATTGAATTAAAGACCGCATCTCATCAGTCCATGACTGGGAGCGACCCGTAGCCAGATTCGACAGCACCAGCACCGAACGGGCTGTTGCATAAACCACACCCGGTTCATCTTCTTTTTCAATAGTAATTTTATGCTCCATGCTGGAGCGTCCCATCCGGGTAAGCTCGTGCTTTACCAGCGCATTGCCCGGATAAGTCATTGCCCGCAAAAAATCACAGGACAAATGCCCTACCACGACACCGGTACCCGGTTCGAAAGAAGGCCGGATGGCATCAATAAAAGTGATACGGGCCTCTTCCATGGCCCTGAAATAAATCGTGTTGTTCAAATGCCCCAGCATATCCATATCGCTCCAGCGCAGAACAAATACGAATGTATGTACGCCATTGACAAAATTCCCCGACAGTTTTTCGGGCAAGTTGGTATGGTTCATTTATCTCCCTGTTCATTCTTTATTGATTGACGCCATAACTTTAGCAGATTTCATTTTACAATCTGCCAAAGTAAGGGTTCAGATATTTTTAACTGCATAAAACACCACATTACAATACAATCATGGAATCTATGGTTTATAAATACTAAAGGAGTTTGCGCTCATGTCTGAACGCGAGTCAATGGAGTACGATGTTGTTGTTGTAGGCGGCGGGCCGGCAGGTCTGGCCACCGCCATCAAGCTAAAGCAGTTATGTACCGAAAATAATAAAGATTTTTCTGTCTGTGTGCTGGAAAAAGGCGGTGAAATTGGCGCCCATATTCTTTCTGGCGCTGTCATGGATCCCCTGGCACTCAATGAGCTGATCCCGGACTGGAAAGAAAAAGGCGCCCCGCTTGAAACCGAAGTTAAAGAAGATGAGTTCCTTTTCCTGAGTGAAACCGGTGCACGCAAAACACCGCATTGGATGCTCCCGCCCTGTTTTAAAAACGAAGGCAATTATATTGTCCGTCTGGGTGATGTAACCCGCTGGCTGGGCGAACAGGCCGAAAGCCTGGGGGTTGATATTTTCCCCGGATTTGCCGCCACCGAAATCCTTTACGACGAACAGGGTGCCGTGCGTGGCGTGGCAACCGGTGATATGGGTATCAACCGTGACGGAACCCATTCCGATCACTACCAGCCGGGCATGGAGTTGCTGGCAAAATATACCATTTTCGCTGAAGGTGCCCGCGGCCAGCTGGGTCGCCAGTTAATTGAAAAATTCAACCTTGACCAGGGCCGTGACCCACAAAGCTACGGTATTGGCATCAAGGAAATGTGGGAAATTGACCCTGCCAAATCCAAGCCCGGCCTGGTTATTCACACCGCTGGCTGGCCACTGGATTCCGATACTTACGGCGGTACTTTCCTTTACCACCTCGATAACAACCTGGTTGTGGTTGGCATGGTGGTTGGCCTTGATTACGCCAACCCCTGGCTGTCACCCTTTGAAGAATTCCAGCGCTATAAAACACACCCCAGCATCAAACCTTACTTTGAGAATGGCAAACGTATTTCCTATGGCGCCCGCGCTTTAACCGCCGGTGGCCTGCTGTCCCTGCCAAAACTGGTGTTTCCGGGCGGCGCCATGGTGGGCTGTGAGGCCGGTTTCCTGAATGCATCCCGCATTAAAGGCAGCCATGCCGCCATCAAAACCGGTGCGCTGGCTGCCCAGGCCCTGTTTGATGCCCTGGTTGCCGAACGCGAACACGATATCCTGAGCGACTACCCTATCGCCTTCGAACAGTCATGGCTGCATACCGAACTGAACAAGGCCCGCAACTTCAAGCAATGGTTCAAAAAAGGCCGCACTATTGCCACACTCATGACTGGCATAGAGCAACTGGTATTTCAAGGCAAAATGCCCTGGACCATCCATCGCAAGAAAGCCGATCACGAATGCCTGAAGCCCGCAGCTGAATGTGCAAAAATCGACTACCCGAAACCCGACGGCAAAATCACCTTTGACCGTTTAAGCTCCGTGTTCATTTCCAACACCAACCACGACGAAAATGAACCCATTCACCTGACACTGAAAAACCCGGATATTCCGGTACAAACCAACCTGAAGGTTTATGCCGGTCCAGAACAGCGTTACTGCCCGG
>JAAYHN010000092.1 GCA_012735395.1 Alcaligenaceae bacterium
GTACACCGGTTGATCGGGATAGCCGGTTTGAACCAGCACTTCGCCGCCGGCCACATGCCGGCCCGCCCGGCCGGAAACCTGGGCCAATTGGGCAAACAGTTTTTCAGGGGCCCGGAAATCGGAAGAAAACAGCATGGCATCGGCATTCAGCACACAAACCAGGCTCAATTTACGGAAATCATGCCCCTTGGCCACCATTTGAGTGCCCACCAGGATATCAATTTCACCACTGTGGACCCGGTCAAACAACTCACGGGCACTGCCTTTAAGGCGGGTGCTGTCGGCATCAATCCGCTCGACACAGGCTTGTGGAAAGGCTTCCTGCAAAAACTCTTCTACCCGCTGGGTGCCCCTGCCAAGCATTTCAAGATCCTGGTTACCGCAATCGGGGCATTTGACCGGCACCCGGCCATAGTAACCACAATGGTGGCATTGCAGCACATTGCCATAACCCGGCATGCGATGCAGTACGGTATAAACCGAACAGCGGGGGCATTGGCTCATCCAGCCGCAAGAAGCACAGTGAATAACCGGCGCATAGCCACGCCGGTTAATAAACACCAGCGACTGCTCGCCACGTTCCAGCCGCTCATTAATGGCCTGCAGCACTTCGGGTGCAAAACCTTGCTCAAGCTGGATTTTTTTGGTGTCAATTAATTTGATAACGGGCATATACGTTGTTTTTGCCCGTTGTTTCAAGGTTAATTTAAGATATCGGCCCGATTGTGCATGCTGCCAGCTTTCCAGTGACGGGGTGGCTGAACCCAATACAACCGGGATATCCAGCTGGTGTGCCCGCCATACGGCAAGATCACGGGCCGAATAACGCAACCCTTCCTGCTGCTTATAAGAAGCGTCGTGTTCTTCATCAACAATAATCAGCCCCGCTTCCTGCAGGGGGGCAAAAATGGCCATCCGGGTACCCAGCACGATCCTGGCCTCATTGCGTTGAATGGCAACCCATGCTTTCAGGCGCTCACCATCGGATAAACCGCTATGCATCACCGCAATGCCGTTCACCCCGACCACCTGTTGAAAACGGGCCAGCAAGGCTTGTTCAAACTGCGGGGTCAGGTTGATTTCGGGCACCAGAAACAATACCTGCCGCCCTTTATTCAGAACATCAAGCGCCACATTCAGATAGACTTCGGTCTTGCCGCTTCCTGTCACCCCGTGCAACAAAACGGTTTTAAAGCTTTTTTGTGCCAAAATGGCATCTACCGCCTGCTGCTGTTCAGGGTTCAGCACATGACGCTCCTCCTGCCCGGGTTCAAGCGGTTTCATATTTTTTTTCTTGCGGTCAAGCCGTGCTACCGGCCCGCCTTTTGATAACTTGCCGGTATAGGAGCCCGGTTTCCTGAGTGCCGACGGCATGGAGGGTAAAAGCACCTCACCCACCGGACGGTGATAATAAGATGCCGCAAACAGGCCGAAATCAAGCCAGTCTTGCGACAGGGCGGGCAAATCATCAAACACCATCAGGATATCTTTGACCTGCTCTTCAGGATAAGAAGGTTGCTCTGGCGTATCAAGTACAACACCAATAAGTTCACGGCGACCAAAGGGAACCAGCACCCGCTGTCCTTTCACGGCTGACAGCGAGTCTGGTACACGATAATCAAATGGGCCTGCCAAAGGCACGTCTAATGCGACACGGATCCATTTAATATGCTTCAAAACCAGTTCCCTGAAATGTGCCTGCTATACAATGCAGAGCCTTTCAAATATGAGCTGCCTGCAAGAATTGCCCTTTAAATTGACCTGAACCCTGCCTGTGGATAACTTTGGGGAAAAATAGTCTGATAATTTGTGGAAATATGACATAAAAATAAAAAAGCTAGAATCAACCTTAATAAAACCTTATTTTTATGTTTAAAATCAATACACTACAACAAATTCTCAAAAACAGTTTTAACAAAGGTTAATTATTACCCTTTATTAAAACTGTGCACAACTCCATTTATTTATGCATTTTCTGGCTATAAGCATGCACTTCATCAACCAGCACAGAAACAATTTCCGGATTGGTAAACTGTGAAATACCATGCCCCAGATTGAAGACATGCCCGCCATTACCCACTGGCCCAAAATCATCGATCACGCGGCGGACTTCCTGGCGTACCGACTCTTCGGTACCAAACAGGCTCATTGGGTCAAGATTACCTTGCAAGGCAACGCTGTCATTGATGCGTGCACGTGCTTTGGCAAGGTTCACTGTCCAGTCAAGACCAACGGCATCACAACCGGAGGTTACGATATCTTCCAGCCACAGACCTCCACCTTTGGTGAATACAATAACAGGTATTTTCTGGCCGTTATATTCACGCAACAAACCATCGCAGACCTGCTTGATATATGCCAGGGAAAACTGTTGGTACAAGCCATCGGCCAATACACCACCCCAGCTGTCAAAAAGCATGACAGCCTGCGCACCAGCCCTGATTTGCTCGTTCAGATACTGGAGTGTGGCCTGTGCGGTCACTTCCAGAATACGGTGCAAGAGCGCAGGCTGGGCATACAGCATGGTTTTGATGTTACGGTAATCGGATGAACCCTGCCCCTCTACCATATAGCAGCTGACGGTCCATGGGCTTCCGGCAAAGCCAATAAGCGGCACCCGGCCATTTAGAGTTTGCCTGATTTGTGAAACCGCATCAAAAACATAACGCAATTCATCCATTTCAGGTACAGCCAGCTTATTGACATCGGCCTCGGTTCGTAAAGGATGGGCAAAACGGGGGCCTTCACCCGCAACAAACTCAAGGCCCAGGCCCATTGCATCGGGGATCATTAAAATATCCGAGAACAGGATAGCGGCATCCAGAGGGAAGCGCTCCAGGGGTTGAATAGTGACTTCTGTGGCAAAATCGGGGTTCTTGGCCAGCCCCAGGAAAGAGCCGGCACGGGAACGGGTTTGATTATATTCGGCCAGATAACGGCCTGCCTGCCTCATGAGCCATACAGGAGTGTATGAAACCGGCTGGCGTTGTAATGCGCGAAGGAAAGTATCGTTTTGTAATGTAGCAGCAACCACAGCAATCCCTTATTATGAAGAATCCAAGATTTTAACTGATTAACGCTGTTACATGGTATTAGTTGGACACTAAGGCATATCTTTGAACTGTTCTGCCTTAATACCATGTTTTTGCATTAAGGCCCAGAAGGCCCTTCGATGCTTGCCGGACATTTTTGCTGACCTGGCGATATTACCGCCATATTTGTTCAAGGCATTTGTAAGATAGGTGGATTCAAACTGGTTAACAACGATGGCTTTGGCTTCTTTGAATGAATAATTATGATTCATGATTTCTTTGCAGCAGACTTCAGATTCAATAAGCGGTAAATAGGGTTTGCCTGATTTGAATGAACAGCATGTTTCAGCTGGCCTCTCTTGCAAAACAGAGGCTGCCCCTGGACTGGAGGCATATTTATGCTGTTCATTCCGTAAAAGCATTAACAACCTGATTCTGAGTTCTTCTGTTTTGTATGGGTCAAAAACAATATCACTGACCCCCAGGCACACCAGATCAAACATGGCTACCGGATGAATTTCTTTTGTGAGCGCTACAAGCGGCCGAAAACGGGAAGTTCGGGTTTGCTGCAAAAGCATTCTGGTCCAGACCAGGGATGCCTGCACGACCGGCAATAAAACAATATCAAAACGCTGCAAGCGGAGCTCAAGGGTGGATAAAACCGACGGGTCTGGATAAAGTTCACCTTCCATATACACAGAGCCAATGGGTTCAGCGCTTAATAATGCCGGTTCTGTTAAACACACCGGGTACAAATTCAGTTTTGGGGTACTTTGATTGGTGCTGTTAATAAAGTTTTGTATTTCTTCTTCAAATCCGGGGATCAGCAAAACACCACAATCCAGACATTCTCTCATTAATAACTCCAGGGCCCTGTAAATAACAGAACCCTAGACTACCTATAAAACAGCTTGGCCCACAATTCGTATTTTACACATTGCGCCAAATACCAATATCGCTGCTTAAATTTAAAATCCTTGTATTTTCAAACAATTATAAAGATTTTTGGCAAAAAACACTTGCATAAGACTAGGGTTTTCCCTATAATGGTATTCACTTACTCAATTAACCTGATTCAAGAGATATTACTATGAACACAGCAATGAATTCCCATATTTCCCTTAGCGACAACCTTGAGCGCGAACTTATTTCCCACGCCATCAGCGAAGAACGTCCTGTTAATATCGTAAAATTGTTTAAAGCCGTCACTTCCTCTATTGCCACAGCTTTCGTTGTTTTTGTTGAGCTTTTCAAAGATACCGAAAAAGCCATCGACCTGGCCGATAGCCAAGACCATAACACAGGTGGTTTCAGCTGGTAATCCGGCAACGCTTAGTCCTCCGGACAAGGTAAACGATTAGTCGCTCGCATTTTTACGCTAGCTGGTTTTCCGCAAGTATAAATAAAGCTTTTGTTCTTATCGCAAAGGCCTGCAATAAAGTAATATTATTGGCAGTCAAGTTAACAGCGACCAAATCCGGCATATATTGCCAGATACGTTTCCTGAATTGAGAAGTAACAAAAAAAGCTAATAGATTAATTTCTATTAGCTTTTTTATATTTGCATGAGCGGTAACCGCATTTTATGCAATACGACCCCGGCATATTACCAGGGCCATACAGGCTGTATTAATCAACCGTAATACCGCCCTTACGGATTACATCACCCCAGCTTTTTGTTTCGGCTGAAATAAATTCACCAAATTGTTCAGGTGTATTTTTTTCTGTTACCGCACCCAAACCATCCAGTTGCTCAATAACTTCCGGTTTAGCCAGAATTTTTTCAATTGTGGCATTCAGTTTCTCAACGATTTCTTTAGGTGTACCGGCAGGCGCAACCACACCAAACCATGAGTCAACCGTGTAATTGGGGTAACCCAGTTCCTGCAGTGTAGGAACATCAGGGAAGGTAGGTGAGCGTTTGGCAGAAGTAACCGCAAAAGCTTTCAATGAACCCGAATTAATATGCGGTGCAGAGGAAGGCATGTTGTCGAACATGACATTAACTTCGCCACCTAAAAGGGCTGTCATGGCCGGGCCACTACCTTTATAAGGAATGTGCAGCATTTCAACATCTGCCTGTTGCTTGAACAACTCGCCAGACAAGTGCATGGAGGTGCCAGAGCCTGAAGAGCTATATACAACAGCCTGCGGATCAGCCTTGGCAAAATCAACCAACTCTTGAACTGAGTTGTAAGGCACGTTTTTGTTGGCAACCAGAATATTTGGAACTTTGGCAACCAGCGCTACAGGGGCAAAATCTTTTTCCACATCAAATTTGATGTTGGTATACAGCGTTTGGTTAATGGTGGTGGTAACCGCCATCATTAATAAGGTGTAACCATCGGCCTTGGCACGGACAACCTGGTCAGTTGCAATATTACTGCCAGCACCGGGTTTGTTTTCAACAACAAAAGTTTCATTCAGCTCTTCTGTTAACCCTTTGGCAACAATACGTGCCAGCACATCGGTTGTACCACCAGGGCTGAAACCGACTACCAGTCTAACGGCGTGTTCAGGATATTTGGTTTCTGCACTCGCTGGTGCTGACATGGACATAAAACCAAGGCTAAGGCCCATTGCCAATGCTGCTATACGAAATTTAGAATGCCCTTTCATATAATTTTTCCTTTAATATAATAGTTTTTCTACCTATTCCGATTTATTTATTGTGTAAATAGTCGCAAACAGGCAGGCTTTTTACTACAACCAACATTATAAGGGTAATCATGGATATCAATAAAAAAACTCGCCGTGGGGGCCAAATTCTGGTGGATCAACTGCTGGCACAGGGTGTTGATCACGTATTTTGTGTTCCTGGTGAAAGCTACCTTGCCGTACTGGATGCCCTTTATGATGTTGACATCAAGGTTACCATTTGCCGCCAGGAAGGTGGTGCCGCCATGATGGCCGATGCCTATGGCAAACTTACCGGCCGGCCCGGTATATGCATGGTTACCCGCGGCCCCGGAGTGGCCAACGCCTTTGCCGGTATTCATATTGCCAAACAAGACTCTACCCCTCTTATCGTGTTTGTCGGCCAGATTGAAAAAGGCATGCGTGAGCGTGAAGCTTTCCAGGAGGTTGATTATCGTGCCGTATTCGGCAGCCAAACCAAATGGGCCACAGAAATTGACGATGCCGCCCGTATTCCCGAATTGATTTCCCGGGCTTTCCATATTGCCGCATCGGGTCGTCCGGGCCCGGTAGTGATTGCCCTGCCCGAAGACATGCTGGTTGAAATAAGTGAGGTACTTGATGCACCTCGCGTTGAGGCGGTTGAATCTGCCCCCACCCAAAACCAGCTGGCATCACTTGAAAAACTGCTGAATGAGGCGAAGAACCCCATTGCCATTCTGGGGGGCAGCCGCTGGGATGAAGAAAGCGTCAATGCATTTGCAGGGTTTGCCGAACAGCACAATCTGCCAGTTGCCGTACAATTCCGCCGTCAAATGCTGTTTCCGGCCAACCACCCCTGCTTTGCCGGTGACGTAGGCCTTGGCATTAACCCGAAGCTGCTGAAACGGGTTGAAGAAGCCGATACCATTCTGCTGCTTGGGGGCCGCATGTCTGAAGTACCGTCACAAAGCTATACCTCGCTTGCCATTCCGGTACCTAAACAGAAGCTGATCCATGTCCACCCTGACAGCCAGGAGCTTAACCGGGTTTATCAGGCACAGCTGGCCATCAATGCCAGTCCTGCCGAATTTACCCGTTCACTGGCAACCGTAGATATCCAGCCTGCCAATACATGGCAAAGCCATCAGGAACAGGCCCATGCCGATTACCTGGACTGGAGCGACCCGTCACGTGTCAATGTACCCGGGAAACTGCAAATGCCCCATATCATGCAATACCTGGAAAACAAACTGGCGCCCGAAACCATTATGACCAACGGTGCGGGCAACTATGCAACCTGGCTGCACCGCTTCCATCGATTCAGCAAATTTGGCACACAACTGGCCCCGACATCCGGCTCGATGGGCTACGGCCTGCCGGCTGCGGTTGGCGCAAAACGCATTTCTCCCGACACACCGGTGGTATGCTTTGCCGGTGACGGCTGCTTCATGATGCATGGACAGGAGTTCGCCACTGCCGCCCAGTATGGCCTGAATATTATTGTGCTGATTTTTGATAATGGCATGTATGGCACCATTCGCATGCACCAGGAAAAACACTACCCTGGCCGTATCAGTGCCACCCAGCTGCAAAACCCTGATTTTGCCGCCTATGCCACCGCTTTTGGCGGGCATGGAGAACGGGTGGAAAGCAATGAGGAATTTGGCCCTGCCTATGAACGTGCCCTTGCCAGCGGCAAACCTGCCATTTTGCATTGCATTGTAGACCCGCAGGCAATTACACCGGCTGCCACCATAGACCAGATCCGGGCCGCCGCTTTGAAATAGAGCAAAGTACTTAATAGAACACAAAGCCTGTCCGGAAAATTTCCGACAGGCTTCCTGTTTTATATATTCCGTATCCGCCCTGGTATTCCGGGCCGGCAATAAAAATAGCACCCGAAGGTGCTATTTTTATACTTCTTTTTTGTCGCTTAGTGGCGATTTTTCATTTGAGTCAGGCGACGTGCGGCACTAACCTGGGCAGCCAGCATGGCCAACTCGGCTTCAACCACGGCAATTTCTGCCTTGTCACGTGCATTACGCAGCGCTTCTTCAGCCTGTTCGCGCGCCTTGACGGCTTTCGCTTCGTCAAGGTCTGCCGCACGAATGGCTGTATCAGACAGTACTGTTACGCCATACGGCTGAACTTCAATGATACCGCCAGCCACAAATACCAACTCTTCTGAACCGTCTTCACGAACAATTTTCACTGTTCCCGGACGGATACGAGAGATCAGTGGCGTGTGCCCGGGAAGAATACCCAGTTCACCTGATTCACCAGGCAAAGCAACGAATTTGGCCTCACCGGCAAAAATCGATTCTTCCGCACTTACCACATCAACATGTATAGTAGCCATAGCTATTCCTTAA
>JAAYHN010000093.1 GCA_012735395.1 Alcaligenaceae bacterium
AGGTCAAAAATGTCACCGTCAGCCTGTCAGCAGGTAAATGGTTTGTCAGCATCCAGACGGAACGGGAAGTAGATCAACCCCTGCCTAAAGCGACTACCGCCATTGGCATAGATATGGGCATTGCCCGTTTTGCCACGTTAAGCGATGGCAGCTATATTGCACCGCTCAACCGTTTCAAGCAGCATCAGGTACGGCTTGCCCGATATCAACGGGCCATGAGCCGTAAAGTGAAATTCAGCAGTAACTGGAAAAAGGCCAGGGCTAAAATCCAGAAGCTACATACCGGTATTGCCAATGCCCGCAAGGACTTTCTGCATAAGGCTTCAAGCCAGATCAGCCAAAACCACGCCATGATCGTGATTGAAGATTTGCAGGTCCGTAATATGTCCAGGTCGGCATCCGGTACCCGTGAGCAACCCGGTAGCAGCGTGAAGGCCAAATCGGGTTTGAACCGTTCCATCCTGGATCAAGGTTGGGGTGAATTCAGGCGGCAGCTTGAATATAAAACCGTATGGAATGGTGGCTGGCTGATTGCGGTACCACCGCATCACACCAGCCAGACTTGCCCTTGTTGCGGTCATGTCTCGAAAGACAACCGCCAGACCCAAGCCCGGTTCCATTGTGTTCAATGCAGTTTTGAAGATCATGCCGATAAGGTCGGTGCGATTAATATTTTAAGGGCGGGACACGCCCGGTTCGCCTGTGAAGTGAGCGATGCAGTCAGGTCGCCAGCAGCAGGAACCCACCGAGGTGAGTTAGCCCCTGTGGGCTAAACACGGTAGGAATCCCCTTCCTTGGCCCCTTGGGGCCGAGCGTTAGCGAGAGGGAGGGGAGGATGTCAATGGGATCGCAATGATACGACCCGCGCCTGGTCACAGCGTTATTATGATAAAACTCAAAAAATGCCAAGCATGGGGCAGGCCGGGGTGTATTCCGCAGTGACCAATTACCTGGATGGCATTAAAAAAACCGGTACAGATGACGCCGGTACCATCATGTCTTATTTGAAGTCTGAAGAAATTGATGACGGCCTGTTCAAGGGCAATATCAGGGCTGACGGCAAGTTTGTGCACGATATGCTGCTGCTTGAGGTCAAGAAACCGTCGGAATCCAAAAGGCCATGGGATTACTACAATATCAAGGGTGTGATTCCGGCCGAAGATGCCAACCTGCCTTTGTCCCAATCCAAATGTGCCCTGGTGGCAAGCAATTAGGTACATGAGGTTTGCATAATGATGGAATTAGGCCTTATTGGCAAGGATCTGGGCGCATGCCTGGTGCCGGTTTCCCTGTACCAGGTGCTTTTTTATGCCAGGGTAACGGGGCAGACAGACCCGGTTTATCTGGATGAAGCCTATGCCCGGCAACAAGGCTATCCATCGGTTATGGTGCCAACCGGTTTGCTGTTTGGCCTTGAAATGCAAACAGCAAACCCTTATGCCTGGTTTGCCAGTGTGGGGCTGGATGCCGGTAAAACCCTGCATGCCTCGCAGTCTTTTGAGTGTCATGAACCGTGTTTTGCTGGCGATACCTTAACGTTTGTGGCACGGGTGAATGATGTTTATAGCAAGAAAAACGGTGCCTTGTATTTTGTGAGCAGAATTACCCGGGTTACGAATCAGCACGGCAGGCATGTGGCAGACCTGCAAGCCGTGTTTGTGGAAAAACGGGAAATAACAAGCGGTGGGGCCAAAAAATGAATGCCAGCCAGTTCAGCTTACGTAATTGCAAGGTGGGTGACAGTTTGCCGGTGTTAACTGGGCCGCCCTTTACCCGGGCTGATCTGGCCCTGTTTGCCGGTGCTTCAGGAGACCACAATCCCTTGCATATTGACAGTGATTACGCCCGTCAGGCCGGCTTTAATGATGTTTTTGTGCATGGCATGTTTTCTTTTGCCAGCCTGCAAAAATGCCTTACCCGTGTCGTGCCACAAAGCGCGATTGAATATATCCGGGTACGCTTTACCAGTATCATGCAGGTGGGAGAGCGGCCAGTGTGTACGGCGATTGTCAGGCACATAGAGCAAACCGGAAATGGCTGTCATTACCGGATAGAGCTTACGCTTGGCAATGAACAGGGTGAGGTCCGGCTGTCTGCCGAGGCGGGGGTAAAACTGTAATTTGCTACTTGTTCCCATGCTCCCGCGTGGGAACAGGCCTATTAACCTAATCAAGAAATAACGTCATCTTGCCCCATGTTTCAGGCAATGCCGCACAATAAAGTATCATAGACGCAACCTTGAGATACCCTTGCCCTGAAAGGTGTTTATGATTGCCTCTTTACCTGAATTGACTTTTGATGAGCTTGTTGCCTGTGATACGCGTGAACTGCTCGTCTTAACGGTTAATAACCGTCTTGCATTGCGCCTGAAGCAAAACCTGATTACCCATTTGGGCATGGCTGCGCAAATTCTTGATTTGCCAGCCATCATGCCTTTAAACCGATGGCTGGGGACCTTGAACGAGGCCCGCCTGTTTGAAGGGCAGGGCCATGTGGCAACGGTGGTGCTTGACCGTTTTGCCGAGCAACTGGTGTGGGAATCCGTCATTGAGCAGGAAGAGGGCAGAGGGCGTTTGCTTGACTTGCAGCAAACGGCGAAACTGGCTTCAGATGCCAGCCATTTATGTGCCGACTGGCATATCACGGTGCAAGACAGCGAAAGCACGCAAGAATACGAACACTATCAACAGTGGCAAATGGCTTACCGGGAACGCCTGCAAAAACTGGATGCTGAAGACGATAGCCTGATGCAGGAAAACCTGATTCAGCTGCTTGAAAACAAAACCATGGCAGGCTTGCCGCAGCAGATTGTATTGCTTGGCTTTAATGAACTCTCTCCCCGTTTTGGCCGCTTGCTTAAGGCCTGCCAGGGCAATGGTTGCGAGGTGTCTGTTTTGCAGGAAGAGGCTCCGCCTGCCAGTGATGTCATGAAATCATCCTGGGGAGACACCACGGCCGAATGGGAGGCCGCTATTTACTGGGCGCAACAAAAACTGCAGGAAAACCCCGGTGGCAGCTTTGCCATTGTGGCGCCGGATCTTGAAGAAAAAGCCCCGCTGGCAAGGCGCTTGCTAACCCGCATTTTAAGTGCGCAGGGCATGGCCTGGAATATGGCGGTGGGCCGTCCGCTTACCGAGTGGAGCCTGCCCAGGGCCGCTTTTGCCTGGCTGAAATTGCTGGCACAGTTGGGCAGTCGCCAACAGTGTGAGGTGCAGGTACTGGGGGCCGCTCTGCTGGCCGGGCATTGTGCGGCAAGCGCCACTGAACTTGCTGCCATGGCGCAGCACGATGTACGCTTGCGCCAGCAGGAAGATATTCACCTGGGCGACAGCGAGGTGTTTGCCTTGTTTGACAAGATCGCCAGTGATTTTTCCTTGAAATTTAAACAGGTTCATGAAAAATGGTGCCAGCCATTCCAGAACGGTTCCAGGCGTGCAGGTAGCGACCAATGGGCGCAGCGTATCAGGGAGTGCCTGTTTGAGCTGGGTTTTCCGGGAGGCGCAAGCTTAAGCAGTGCCAACTTTCAGGTGTGCCAGGCTTTTGAAAAGTTATTGGTGCAGTTTTCTGGCCTGTATGCGGCGGGCGGCTTGCTGGATGGTTTTGCCGCCTGTTCTTTACTGTACCGTGTTGGCATGCAAATGCCTTTCCAGCCACAAAGAGACAAACACGCCCGGCTTGATGTGCTGGGTTTTCTGGAGGCCGAGGGTGGACGCTGGGATGCCATCTGGGTCGTGGGCCTGACCGATGAGATCTTGCCGGCCAATCCAAAGCCAAACCCCTTGTTGCCTGTCAGCTGCCTGCGGCGGGTGAATGCGCCACGTGCCACGCCCGAGCGGGAAAAAGCCTGGGCTGATGAAATGTTCCGTGCCTTGTTGCAGTGTGCGCCGCAGGTTCGTTTAAGCTGGCCCATGATGGATGGCGAAAAAGAATTGCGGGCTTCTGCCTTGCTGGAAGCCATCGCCTTGGCTGAGCCCGCCGGTTTTACGCATGACACGGCTTTTAAGCTCAACACGCATGACAGGGAAATAGAAACGCTGATTGACAACAAGGCGCCACCGGTTGCCCGGGGCAGGGCCATCAAGGGCGGTATGGATGTGCTGGAAACCCAGGCGCGTAACCCGCTGTGGGCTTTTGCCCGGTACCGTTTGGGTGCCCGCGCACTGGACGATTATCCCACTGCGGTCAGCCAGCGTGTACGCGGTATTTTTCTGCATAAAGTCATGGAGCTGATATGGCAAATGCTTGGCAACTGGGAGCGCTTGGCAGAAAAAGCGGAAGACGGTTCAATCTCCGGCTTGATTGAGGAATGTGTTGAACTGGCTGCCCGGCAGGAATTAAAGCATGAGCATGTCAAATTGATGGAAATGGAAAAAGAACGGGCGAACCATATCGTGACCGGGTTCCTGCAAATGGAGTTTGATCGTGTGCCATTTCATATCCGGCAACTGGAAAAAGACGTGAAGTGGCAACGTGCCAGTGTGCAATTGTCGCTGCGCATGGACCGGATTGATGCCCTTGAAGACGGGCAGCAAGTGATTATCGATTATAAATCGGGGGCTGTACCGGCTTTTAAAAATGACTGGTCGCGCCCGGTTCCCATTAACCTGCAATTGCCGTTTTATGCTTCGGTAATGGCGTCGGCAGAAAACAGCCCGGTTGCCGGTTTATTGTTTGCCCGGCTGAATGCCCGCAAAATTGAATTGAAAGGGATTGCCAATGAAGATTTGGGCGTTGATAAACTGGATGATCGCAGTGACTGGGATACCAATTTGGCATGGAATGAATTATTGCAAAGGTGGAAAGCAGTGATAGAACAGTTGGCCGATGACTTTTCCAATGGCGTGGCAGACAACAGGGCATATCGGCAAAGCGATCTTGAATATTGTGATGTAAAAGCCTTTTTGCGGCTCGAGCAGGAGAGTGGTAATGAGTGAGTTGGATTTGACTATAAACCAGACAGAGACGGCAGACCTCGCCATGCATACCGCACAGGAACATTTTCCCAGTGATCTTGCCGCAAGGCTTGAGGCTATTCATCCGGGCAAGTCCTTTTTGATCCAGGCGCCGGCTGGCTCGGGTAAAACCGAGTTGTTGACTGATCGTATCCTGGCTTTACTGGCCACCGTCAACCGCCCGGAAGAAATCCTTGCGATTACCTTTACGCGCAAGGCGGCATCGGAAATGCATGCACGGGTGTTAAAAAAACTGGCCCTGGGCTTGCAGGAAAATGAACCTGAACTGGCACACCAGAAAAACAGCTGGAAACTGGCCCGGGCCGCTTTGCGGCGCGATAGTGAAAAAGGCTGGAATCTGTTAACGCATCCGGCCCGTTTAAGTGTTAAAACCATTGATTCATTTTGTGCGTCTTTGGTGCGTTCAATGCCCTGGCTGTCTGGCATGGGGGGGATCCCGGCCATTAGCGAAGAGGCCGGCAGCCTGTACGGGCAGGCTGCACGCAGGGTGCTGGCCATGATAGATGCCGAAGAATGTGTACAGGCATTGGTGTTACACCTTGATGTGGATTTGCAGGCAGCAGAGGATTTATTGGTGAATATGCTGGGCTTCCGGGATCAATGGCTGCATGTGGTGGGCGATCCGGCCAGTGCCTTAATGAAAGTGCTTGAATCACTGGCGCAGGCGATGGATGAAGATATTGCCAAGACGAGTGAACTCATGCCAATGGGTTGGGCGGCAGAGCTGGCCCCTATTATCAGGGTTGCGGCCAGCCATCTTGACAGTGTCAACAGTAATGAGCCACACCCGCTGCTGGATTGGGATGGTACGCCACTTGAACCTGTTTTTACGCAGATCCACGAGTGGAAAGCACTGGCAGGCACCCTGCTGACGGCCAAAGGCACCTTGCGCAGCCGTTTAACCGTCAAGGAAGGTTTTCCGGCCAAATCGGCACATAAGGAAGCCATGCAGGATTGGCTGGATGCACAGCGCCTAAGCGCTGATGAATGGGCCACCGCCCTGCATGAGCTCACGTTGCTGCCCGATGAGTTAATGAGCCCGCAGCAAATCGCTATTATTGGTCATTTGCTGCAATGCCTGCAACTGGCCGCGCAGCAACTGGCGCATGTCTTTGCCTCAGAGGGGGCGGTTGATTTTATTGAAATTGCCTGGCGTGCCGGGCAGGCTTTGGGAACGGCAGATGACCCGGCAGAATTGCTGCTGTCACTGGATGCCGCTATCAGGCATATTTTAATTGACGAGTTTCAGGACACCAGTCAGGTGCAGATTGACCTGATTGAAAAGTTGACCTCGGGCTGGCTTCCGGACGATGGCCGTACCCTCTTTCTGGTAGGTGACCCGATGCAATCCATTTACCGATTCAGGAAAGCGGAAGTGGGCCTGTTTTTGCAGGTGGCGCAGCAAGGGATTAATGGTTTGCCACTTGAGGTGCTGCACTTGAAAGAAAACTTCCGTTCACGGGCGGGGGTGGTTGAGTGTGTTAATGATACCTTCGCTCAGGTGTTTCCTGCCAGGAATGATCCTGTGCTGGGGGCGATTGAATATACCCCTTCGGTGCCTTTCAATGCGCCTGGGATGGCACCGGCAGTTTTGCTGCACCCTTTTTATTATGGTGATTCCGTACCTGCCAGCCTGGTGAGCCAGAGCTCGGTGTGGCCGGGTTTGGGCACCCATGAAGGGAATAATAACGAAGAGGGTCAGCAGCCCTATCTTGCCATTGCTAAACAGGATGCCACCGCAGCGGCAGAAAATAGGGTGGTTGAACTGGTAAAAGCTGCCCTGCAGAAACACGCCGGCAAAGCACATCCGGTGGCGATTCTGCTGCGGGCCCGTACGCACCTGAACAGGCTGATGCATCGGCTGGTACAGGAAGGGATTCCGGTGCGGGCGGTTGATTTGCAACCCCTGAAAGACCGCCAGGTTGTGGTTGATATGGTGCAACTGGTGCAGGCCCTGTCTCATCCGGCCGATCGCCTGGCCTGGCTGTCGTTCTTGCGTTCCCCCTTATGTGGTTTGACGCTGGCCAGTCTGGATGCGCTGTTTGGCACCCGGCATCATATGCCGGTGCCGTTGGTGCTGGTACAGTTGCTGGCAGAAAACCATGAACCCGGGACAGAGGCCGAAGATGAAGGCCTATCCATTGCCACTATCGCGCAAAGCCTGCCCGCAGCAGAATTGCAGCGGGTAAGGGCGGTTGCCGGCCTGTTGCTGCAACGTCCTTTTGAAACGGGTGAAATCACGTTTTCCGCCTATGTGGAGTCGGTCTGGCGTGCGCTTGGGGGTTTTGTTTTCTATCACAGGGAAAGTGAATATGATGACGTGCAAATGGTGCTGCGCCTGCTTGATAAAATTGCCCCTTACGGGGGACTGAATCCGGCCAGGCTGGAAAGTGAGCTGGAGCGTTTGTATGCCGCTTCTTCACACGCAGAACATGCGGTGGAAATCATGACCATGCACAAATCCAAAGGGCTGGAGTTTGAAGAGGTGATTTTGTATGGTTTGCACCGGATTCCGCGTAACAATACCGAGCCTTTGCTTCGGTTTGAACAGTCGGAAGGGCGTCTCTTGCTGGGGCCGATCAAGCCAAGAGTATCGCAAGATAAAGACCCGGTTTCGGCCTATCTGGGTAATCGTGAAAACAAGCGCTCGGCGTATGAACTGGATCGCCTGCTGTATGTGGCCGCGACCCGGGCCTGCCAGCGTTTGCACCTGTTTGCCGAGTTGCAGGTTAAAGATGGTGGCGTGGCCAATGTGCCCGCCAGTACGTTGTTTTCCCGTTTGCAACCATTAATGGCCTCATTTTCTACGGTATTGCCTTTGTACCAGTCAGCCACAGCGGTACAGGCCGGGCCGGCCAATGTGGCCGCTGTTTCAGTGGCAGGCAATGCCGGTTTTGGGGGGACGCTTGAAAATAACGGGCACGAGGGGCAAGCCTATTATGAGGTCAACGGCTTGCCGTTGCTGCGTTTGTCCGCTTCTGTCATGCAGTCTTTGCATCAGCCCCAAAATAAAAGCGGTACTGCGTCGGGCGGTTTTGCCAATCCGGGTGAGGCCTGGCATTTTGAAGAACATTACGAGGCCCAGATGGGTACGGTGGTGCACGCCTGGCTTGCCCGTATGGGGCAAGATCAATTGCTGGGCTGGACGCCAGAACGCATTCGGGCTTCAGACAAGGTCATCATACGCCAGTTATTGCAGGAAGGCTTGCGCCCTGAACAGGCCGCTGAAGCGGTTGGACGGGTACAGGATTTATTGCTCAATTGCCTGTCCAGTGAAAAAGGGCAATGGCTGCTCACGCACGGTCATGCCCGGCAGGAATGGGAATTGACCGATACCTTTGGCAAAGTATTAATTGTGGATGTGGCGGTATCCGGGCCGGAAGGCTGGCTGGTGGTTGACTATAAAACCGCCCGCAAACATGAAAATGAACCGCAGGCGGTTTTTGAGAGTCGTTTGAAAAAAACCTATGCTGCCCAGTTGCAGGCTTATTGCCGGCGCCTGACCGCCCTGGATGGACGGCCTGCCAGGGCAGTGGTTTATGCCCTGGACAGCAATGCCTGGATTGAAATTTAGGGCGGTTTGAAATGTATTGGCAAAAGGTTGATGAGGTTGCGGGCGACCGCCTTGCAAAATGTAATAATTCGTTAATTTTTTCCAATTTGTAAAACTTATTTATCAAAAAAAGGAATAATAACTGCCAAATAATTTTGTTTACGTAATTTTAAATTTTGAGGGATAAATGAGCAGCCTTGATCAACGTGCATTGCCGAAGCCATCTTCTGTAATCGATATGAATGTTTTCAACACCACTTCAGACAACAAGGGATGCCGGAAGTTGCTCACGGGCTTGATGGGCAGTGCTTTACTGGCAGGCGCATTTTATTCTTCGGCGTCTATGGCCCAAAGCAGTCCGGTGATGGATGCCATGGCCGCCATTTATGAATCAGTGCCTGACTCAACGCCTGTTGCGGTCACGCAGGACAATAATACCAAGGTTATTTCGGTTGGGCAGCAAAGCAATGGTACCGAGGTTTCCATGCGTGGAAGCGAAGGCCCGCGCATGGTGTCCGGTGTGGCTGCCGGCACCCGGGATACCGATGCGGTTAACCTGGGCCAAACGAAGGCCATGTTTAACGATGTGAACGATAAAATCCGCCGCACCGAACGCAAGGCAGACCAGGGTACGGCCGCCGCTATTGCCGCAGCCAATTTGCCCCAGGCCGTTCTGCCGGGTGAAAAAGTCGTGGGCGTGGGTGGTGGTACCTGGTCGGGTGAATCGGGTTATGCCGTTGGCGTTTCTGCCGCAACTGATAGTGGCAAATGGCTGATTAACGGTTCTGTCATTGGTTCCTCGGGGGGCGATGTAGGCGGTGGTGTTGGCG
>JAAYHN010000094.1 GCA_012735395.1 Alcaligenaceae bacterium
AGGTTAACCGTTTTGAACCGGTCACACCCAGAATCTTGAATTTGTCAGACTGAAGATGTGGGCTGATCGCCGTGATATCAATAAAGGCCGATGTCAGCTCACCACTTAACATGGCGGTCACTTCAGGGCCAGACCCCCGATAAGGAATATGCATCAGATCAATACCGTTAATCACTTTGAACTGTTCGCCATGCAAATGGGAAGACGTGCCATTGCCGTAAGAACCATAGGAATATTTACCTGGGTTTTTCTTCACGTGCGCAATAAACTCTTCCATCGTATTAACCGGGAGATCACTTTTCACCACAAATACATCAGAAGACAGGGCCACTTGAGAAACCGGCGTCAAATCACTGACTTCATAGGGCAATTTTTTATACAGCCAGGGCGCCTGAACCAGCGCCGTGATGCCCAGCAACACGCTATAGCCATCAGGGTCTGCCCTGGCAACCGACTGGTTGCCGATGGTGCCGCTGGCCCCAGGCTTATTTTCCACCCATACGGTAGCACCAAGCTCTGTGGCCAGTTCGTGCGATATCATGCGGGCGATGGTGTCAGTGCCCCCACCCGGTGGGTATGGAACGACGATACGAATGGATTTATCGGGATAATTACCCGTGCTTGCCTGCACACTTGCCGTCAGCAAGGCACTCATGCCTACCGCTGCCGCACATAACATGGATACTGCCGTACGTCTTGTTACCTTCTTCATTCCTGTCTCCTGTAAAAATTCAGAATGTTGCTGCTATTTTGCGAACCGGCACCGCAACTGTTTATGATTTAATAAGCGGAACCGGCCATCGGTCATGTTAGCGTTTAAAAAATTAACGGGGTGTCATACGAATGGCACCGTCAAGCCTGATCGTTTCACCATTAAGCATGGCGTTTTCCAGCATTTGCACCGCCATTGAGGCGTACTCTGACGGGAAACCCAAACGCGCCGGATGCGGCACTGATGCCCCCAAGGCCGATTTCACATGTTCCGGCAGTTTTGATAACAACGGGGTATCAAACAAACCGGGCGCAATCGTATTGACACGGATCTGGCGCTGCGCCAGATCGCGGGCAGCCACCAGTGTCATGCCCACAATGCCGGCTTTGGCTGAAGAATAGGGAATCTGGCCAATTTGCCCTTCATAGGCCGCTACCGAAGCGGTTAACACGCAGGCACCACGCTCACCATCAAGCGGTTCATTTTTGGCCATGGCCGCTGCGGCAAGACGCAATGAGTTAAAAGTACCAATCACATTGACGCGGATAATGGATTCAAACTTTGCCAGATCACCCGGCTCACCGTCTTTTTCAACCACCCGGATGGGGGCACCGTATCCGGCACAATGCACCAGTGCCCGCAAAGGGGCCAGTGAAACCGCCTTGTCAATCACCGCTTTCATTTGTTCCGGTTCGCACACATCCGCCTTGACAAAATGAGCGCCAGCCCCCAACTGCTGCGCGACTTCCCGCCCCTTGTCATTCAGGTCGGCTATGACCACCTGCACGCCTTTAGCAAGCAGCTTTTCTACTGTCGCCAGGCCCAGGCCTGAGGCGCCGCCCGTAACTACTGCCGACATATTTTCCTGCAACTGCATAGATATCTCCTGCCTTATACTGTTTTCAATTAGTTTAATCTTTCAATAATGGTGGTATTTGCCATACCGCCCGCCTCGCAC
>JAAYHN010000095.1 GCA_012735395.1 Alcaligenaceae bacterium
CTAAAGAATTGCTGGGCGATGAAGCCGCGCTTTACGAAAAAAACCGTGACACCCTCGATGTCTGGTTTGACTCCGGCACCACCCACTTCACCGTCATGGGTGGCAAAGACCACGTTTGCAATGGCTCCCATGCCGACACCCTGCGCTGGCCTGCCGATTTATATCTTGAAGGCTCCGACCAGCATCGTGGCTGGTTCCACTCCTCGCTGCTAACCTCTTCCATGATGTTCGGCACGCCGCCCTACAAAGGCCTGTTAACACACGGCTTTGTGGTTGATGGCGATGGCCGCAAAATGAGTAAATCAGTCGGCAACGTGATTGCCCCGCAAAAAGTGTCCAACTCATTGGGTGCTGAAATTATCCGTCTCTGGACCGCTGCCACCGACTATTCCGGTGAGCTTTCCATTTCCGACCAGATCCTGAAACGGGTGGTTGAAAGCTACCGCCGTATTCGCAATACCCTGTGCTTCCTGCTGGGCAACCTGAACGACTTCGATGCCGCCAAAGACCAGGTCAAACTCGAAGACATGTTTGAAGTTGACCGTTACGCCCTGGTTTTCACCAAAGCCATGCAAGATGAAGTACTGGCGCACTACAAAGAACTGGACTTTCACCCGGCAGTCGCCCGCCTGCAAATTTTCTGCTCGGAAGACCTGGGGGCTTTCTATCTGGATACCCTGAAAGACCGCTTGTACACCACCGGCCAAAACAGCCTGGCACGCCGCTCGGCCCAGACTGCCTTGCTGCACATCACATACAGCCTGCTCAAGCTGATGGCCCCCATCCTTTCTTTTACGGCCGAGGAAGCCTGGGCAGTTTTGCGTGAATCCACCCTGAAAAACACCGAACTGGCCAAGGGAATTACTATTTTCACCGAGGTTTACCACGATATTCCCGAGGTTGAAAACAGCACGGAACTGGCTGCAAAATGGGCACGCCTGCTGGACATCAGGGCCGAACTGAATAAACAGCTTGAAGACCTGCGCAGTGCCGGCAAAATCGGCTCTGCCCTGCAGGCCGAGGTTGACATTTTTGCCAGCGAACAGGATTTGGCCTGGTTGCAAAGCCTGAAAGACGACCTGCGTTTCATTTTCATTGTGTCCCGTGCAACCGTTCACGCCGCTGACGGCCAGCTCCGCTTTGACATCGCCCCGTCAGAACATGAAAAATGTGAGCGTTGCTGGCATTACCGTGAAGATGTTGGCAGCCACGCTGGACACGAAGGCATTTGCTCCCGTTGCGTAGACAATTTACATGGCGATGGCGAGGCCCGTGAATATGCCTGACCAAAATGACAACCGGCAACCCATTGCCTATGGTATATGGATTGCCGTTGCCCTTTTTCTCATCGCCATTGACCAAGCCAGCAAACTGTATTTTGAATACAGTTTTGAATACCTGGAAAGGCTGAATATCCTGCCTTTCTTTGATTTCATCCTGGTTTACAATCAGGGGGCTGCTTTCAGCATGCTCTCTGACAGCAGTGGCTGGCAACGCTGGTTTTTTATTGTATTGGGTTTAGGTGCGGCCGGTTTTATTTTGCACTTGCTGAAAAAAAACAAAACACAGCCATTATTGTGTTTTTCATTGACACTTATCCTGGCCGGTGCCCTGGGCAATGTGATTGATCGCATTGCTTACGGCCATGTTATTGATTTTTTTCTGTTTTATTGGGGTAACGCCTACTTTCCGGCATTCAATGTTGCCGATATTTGTATTACTATTGGGGCTATTGTTCTCATTCTCGATGAGATCCTTCGCATCCGTCGTTCCAAACAAGAGTCAGCATGAATCAAGATCTTTCCGGCAAGCGCATCGTATTGGGCATAACAGGCGGCATTGCCTGCTATAAAGCGGCAGAGCTCACCCGTCGCTTAATGGATCACGGCGCCAGTATTACCGTTGTCATGACACATGCTGCCACCCAGTTCATTACCCCAACCACGTTCCAGGCACTGTCGGGCAATCCGGTTTATACCGAAACGCTTGATGCACGCATGGATAACAGCATGGCGCACATTAATTTAAGCCGCCAGGCCGATGCCATCATCATTGTGCCAGCCAGCGCCGATTTCATTGCCAAACTCTGTCACGGCATGGCCGATGACCTGCTGTCAACCCTGTGCCTGGCCAAGGGCAACTGCCCCCTTATTGTGGTTCCCGCCATGAACCGGGAAATGTGGTCCCACCCTGCCACCCAGCGTAATATCCAGCAGTTGCGGCAAGACAAAGCCGCTGTCTGGGGCCCGGGCAACGGCTCCCAGGCCTGCGGTGAAACCGGTGACGGGCGCATGCTGGAGCCGCATGAAATCGTCAGTGAAACCATTGCCTTTTTCCAGGAAAAAGTACTGGCAGGCAAGAAAGTACTTATTACGGCCGGCCCCACTGAAGAACCGATTGACCCGGTACGCATGATTACCAACCGTTCTTCCGGAAAAATGGGCTATGCCATTGCGCAGGCCGCCCGGGAAGCGGGTGCACAGGTTACCTTGATATCCGGCCCGACGGCACTGGAAACCCCCTACGATGTGCAAACCGTATCGGTCAGGACCGCAAGGCAAATGTATGACCAGGTCATGCACTACGCCAACCGGTCAGATATTTTCATTTCCGTCGCTGCCGTTGCCGATTGGTATGTCAGCAACTTCCAAAGCAATAAAATCAAGAAAACCGCCAACACCGGCATGGACCTTCAATTTGCGCCAAACCCTGATATTCTGGCCAGTGTGGCGGCCCTTGAGAACGGTCCCTGGTGCGTTGGCTTTGCGGCCGAAACAGAAAACCTGCTGGAATTTGCCGAAAGCAAGCGCCAGCGCAAAAACATTCCACTTCTGGTTGGCAATCTGGCCCAGGACGTCATGAATGCCGATGCCACTACAATGATATTTTTTGATGAAAATGGCCACCAAAGTTTGCCTGTATTACCCAAATTGGCGGCATCCCGCCAATTAATCCGGCATATTGCCCTGAAACTGTCTGACTGAACCTGTATAACAGGCTTAAACCGGTATATTTCCATGGATCAACTGCTTAACCAGCTTATCACTTTTATCCAAACCAATCAGTTCTGGGCAGGCCCTATTATTGCCCTGTTAACGTTTGGTGAATCCATGCTTATTATAGGGCTTGTCATTCCAGCCACGGCAATTTTGCTGGCGACAGGCACCCTGATTGGCTCCGGTGTTTTGTCTCCCTGGCCCATTTTTATCTGGGGGGTTGCCGGTGCTATTGCCGGAGATGCCGTATCATACTGGATTGGCCGCTGGTTTGGCATGGACATCACCCGTAAATGGCCCCTGAACCAGCACCGTAAAATGATTGCCCGCACACGGCTTTTCTTTTACAAATATGGTGTTTTGTCTGTTTTCCTTGGCCGTTTCATGGGCCCGATACGCTCTACCATTCCTGCCGTGGCCGGTATCATGAATATGTCGCATATCCGTTTTCAGATCGCCAATGTTACCTCTGCCATTCTGTGGTTGCCCATCATGGTAACACCGGGCTACCTGGGGGCCAAAGGCGCCGAGGCCATCTCGGACTCCCATGGTGGCGGTGGCTCAACACTTTTAATTGGCACCATTCTTTCGGTTGTTGCCGGTGTGTGGCTGGTTTATGCCATGATAAAAAAACCAGCCGAAAAACCAGCAAAAAAAAACAAAAAAACGTCAGCCTGATCACTAATATCCTGTCAAAGGGGAATCATGCTTAATCATAATGAACCCAAAAATGGAGATTACGTTTCCTACCTTAAAGCACTTGAGAAACAGGCTCTTCTATTTCCGCCCGCACAGGAAATGGAAGAATTTCAGCCGTCTTCAGAAAACACCACCAAAGAATGGGTTTCTGCCGCAGAAAGCACCCATAAACCCTTACGTCAAAATCCTTCACATAAAAACGATAATAAACCGGGTACTTACACGGCAAGCCAACAAAAAACAGAAGCAGGCCAGCCTGCAAATCCACCAAGAACCATTTTATCTTTTGGTAAAACAATAAGAACAATCATTGTTCTGTTTTTTCTGTTCTTTGTCCTTGGCCCCATTATTATCACTGAAGAAGGTGATGGCTCCTTTATCGTTATTATTATTGCTGTTATTGTCCTGGCCCGGCTGATGACCGCAATTTTTTCATCCAAAAACACAAACAGGAAAAAATGAAAATAGATTTAAGAATCCTAGATGAACGCATGAGATCACGACTGCCCTCTTATGCCACCGAAGGCTCAGCCGGTCTTGACCTGCGGGCCTGCCTTGACGAAGCCATTACACTGGAACCTGGGCAAACCACCCTCATTCCTACCGGCCTGTCAATTCATATAGACAACCCGAACTATGCCGCTGTCATTCTGCCCCGTTCCGGACTGGGCCATAAACACGGTATTGTCCTGGGCAATCTGGTTGGCCTGATTGATTCCGATTATCAAGGCCAGCTTATGGTCTCTACCTGGAACCGGGGGCAAACCGAATTTGTTATTTCTCCCATGGAACGCATTGCCCAGCTGGTCATTGTTCCCATTCAGCAGGTAGAATTCAATATTGTTGATTCATTTGAAGACAGCGAACGCGGTGCCGGTGGCTTTGGCAGTACTGGCCGCAGTTAAAATAAACTTTATAAGGACAATATAATGAAATTGACACGCAGACTGGTTTTAAAAAGCGTGGGCGCCTTAATGGCATCCGGCCTGCTGGCCTCTTCCGGCGCAATGGCGCAAGATGCGGTGGCATCCTATCCCAGCAAACCCATTAATTTTGTCGTACCCTATGCCGCTGGCGGCCCGCTGGATACCATCGCCCGTTTACTGGGTGAAAAAGTCCAGACCGAACTCAAGCAAACCGTTATTGTAGAAAACAAAGCCGGTGCCGGTGGCAATATCGGTGCCAATGTAGTGGCCAGGGCACAACCTGATGGTTATTCACTGGTCATGGGTGCGGTGGCCATCCAGGCCATTAACCCGTGGCTGTATAAAAACATCCCTTTCGACCCCATCAAAGATTTCTCTCCCGTTATCCTGGTTTCTTCTGTTCCCAACGTGTTAATCGTGAACAAGGATTTTGCCGGACAGAATAATATCAATACCCTGCAAGACCTTCTTGATTATGCCAAAGCCAATACAGGCAAACTGAACTATGCCTCTGGCGGCAGTGGCAGTGCCGGACACCTGGCAGGCGAATTGATGAAAGCACGTACCGGCATTGATGCGGTCCATGTCCCTTATGGCGGTGCCAACCCGGCCAAACTGTCGCTCTTGTCAAACCAGACCCAATTCATGTTTGACAACCTGGCCTCGTCACTGCCACTGATTAATGAAGGGCAGGTAAAAGCACTGGCAGTTACCACTAAAACCGCCACGCCTTTCCTGCCTGATACCCCAACCATGGAAGCGGCCGGCATTGAAGATTTTGACATTGGCACCTGGTTTGGCATTTTTACCACAGGTGGTACACCCGATGGCATCATTAACAAATTAAACGCCGCTTACTCAAACGCCATGAATGACCCGGCCGTTTTAAAACAGCTGCAAACCATGGGTTCAAATACCAAACCCGGTACAGCACAAGAGTTTGCCGATTTTGTAAAATCCGAGCACACAAAATATAAGGAAATTGTTGAAATTTCCGGTGCTACCATCAATTAATTAATTAACGCGATACGGGCATGGCTTCATAAAACCACAAGCCGCGTGCTGTAGTAGTAAAAAATCCCCTGTTCATGCCTTGTATTGCAAGGTACTAACAGGGGATTATTATTACTGAGCTGCTGCCCGTTTTCTTTTATTGTTTCAAGACTAAAGAAAACACGACTTAAACTTATTGTTCGCCAGCGTAAACAAACTTACCGTCTTTAATGGTACCCATCACGGCGGCACGGCTATCAAAGCCCTGGTGGTCTTGTGGGGTAATATTCAACACGCCATTGGGCACGATCAGGTCTTTCGTGTTTTCAATTTCATCACGCAAGGCGTTCCTGAACTCGATGCTGCCCGGTTGAATACCCTTTTTAATCACACGTGACACCGCCTTATCAGCCACAATCCATGCACCCCATGCATCACCGGCAAACTGGGTTGCCGTATTCGGGCCATATTTTGCTTCATAACGTTCGGTAAACTCAAGCGCCACCGCTTTCACCGGATTGCTGTCGGGCAAGCCACGGGCAACGACACCCGGCCCGGTTGGGAACAGGGTTCCTTCCACTGATTTCCCGCCAACCTGTAAAAACTCAAGCGTACCAATACCATGTGTTTGATAGATCGGTTTTTTATAGCCCCGGTCTTTCAGGGTTTTTTCGGGCAATACGGCAGGTGTGCCAGCTCCCGCTACCAGAATGGCATCGGGATTGGCTGAAATCAGTTTCAAAGCCTGGCCTACAACCGAAGAGTCGGTGCGCTGAAAAGATTCACGGGCAATCACTTCCAGCCTGCCATCCAGGCGCGAGGAGAACTCTTTCCACCAATTTTCGCCATAAGAGTCGGCAAAACCAATGAAGCCAACGGTTTTATGCCCTTTTTTTACCATTTCATCTATCAGGACTTCAGCCATCAGGCTATCATTTTGCGGCATTTTAAAAACCCAGCGACGGCCCGGGTCATCAACCGGCTCTACAATAGAGCTGGATGCAGCCAATGCAATAAGGGGCGTTTGGGTTTCTTTCAATACATCCAGCAAAGCCAATGCGGCAGCCGTTGTATTGGGGCCAATAATAAGATCGACTTTGTCTTCGGCAGTCAGTTTGCGAACATTACGCACCGCCTTGCTGACATCAGTGGCATCATCAAGTATGACATACTTGGCCTTTTCACCACCCAGGGTGTCTGGCCATAACGCCATGGCATTTTGTGACTGGATACCAATGGCTGCGCCTGGGCCGGTGGCAGAAACGTTGACACCCACCACAATGTCTGCATAACTTGCAAAAGGCAGGAAAGATGCGGCCAATACCCCGGAAATCAGAAATTTTTTCTTCATTTTTTAACAATTACCTCTAGTTATGGAAATTCAGTTCTTCCAAGTTTAACCCAATCACCCTTATACCTGACGGCAGGCACGGGTTTGAACCGATGAAGACGCATCTCCCGAGTCAGTAGCTGTTGCCACATCTATTTTTTTAATCATTTCATTTGCCAATAAACGGATTGCCTGCTGCTGGGCCGTGACAACCGCGGCCACATCCGGCTGTTTAACGGCAACATTAATACGTGTCTGGCACACCCAAGAGGACTTTTTCCGGGCTTGGTTAACTGGTGGTGCTTTAACCACCCAAACCACATCAAGAATGGCCGTCTCGCCCGGTATCAGATCAAACTGCTGAACGTCTGTCTGGACATGCCACACCGGCATGCTTCCTGCAGCAGAAATATTCTGTATGCCAATGGCACCTAATTGGCCTGTCAGGTAAACAGATAAAGCCTGCCCGATTTCTTCCGTGACCGAAGCTGCCCAACGCGACGAATTCAGGGCATACATGACCTGCGGTTCGGCAGGATCACGCACCATTAACTGTACCTTATCAATTGACTCTGGTATTTGCACCGGTGCCATATAAATACCAACGGGTTCACTGGCCACTATGGCATTATTAGCCTGGGGTCGCAATGAATAGTACTTCATGGCAGGTGCCGATGCACAAGCGGCAAGCAGCGTGCCGATTACCCCGACCCCCAGGAAATAACGCATTCTTGTCAAAATAGCATGGTGCTTCCGTGTAAATTCCATTTACTCTATTCCAAAAAAGGTAATTGGTCCTGTTGCCTTCCACGTATAACGGAAGACGGTTCGGTTTGCAAATAATCGCTGGTACTGCGAACAGAACGCAAGGTACGGGTTACTTCCCTGAGCATATTACGCAGCTCAAGCATGAGTGGCCCATCCTGGCGGATAGTGCTATCCATATTGTTCATCAGCTTGTCAACGCCACCCAGTGAGCGACCTGCCTGGCGTAACGCCTTATTCACTTCAGGCATGGTTTTACTGTCAAGATTTCCCAACAGGACCGCAACACTTTGCAGGGCACTGTCAAGAGATGCCCCAATAGACTCCAGCGGCAGGTCCTTGAGCTTGCGAATAATCTGGTTCAGATTGTCCTGGATTTGATCAAGGCTGCCACCTACGGTCGGCACAATATAAGGATCTTGTGACAAGTCGGGTTTGGGTAAAGGTGGCTCATTGGGGAAATAATCCAGCGCGATATAAAGCTGTCCGGTAAATATATTGGCAAACCTTAGTTGCCCCCGCAGGCCACTGCCAAAGAAAACATTGATTTGCTCCTGGTTCATCTCTTTTTTATCTGCTGCTGCCTGGTTTTTTTTGTTAAGCAACAGGCTCAAACGGTTTTCATAAACAATAGAATCAACAATAACGAAAGACGTTTTACTTTCTGCATCAAACTCAAGGCTGATGGCACTGACTTCACCCAGGTTAATCCCTTTGAAATCAAGAGGCGCCCCCACCTGAAGGCCCCGAACCGAGTTACTGAATTTCATGCGGATCGGGTAAGATTGCCCGTAAGGGTCGGACATGGCCCTTTCTTCATTGGCTTCAAGCAGAAAAACGGAATTGGCCTTGGCCATTCTGGCTTCATCGCCAGACACATTGGGTGGCTGGGCAAAAGCAATCCCACCGCTTAACATGGACACCATGGATTGTGTTTTCAGGTTAAGCCCACTGGCCCCCAATGAAAAATCAAGGCCGCTGGCATTCCAGAAACGGGAGTTTTCAGTGACAAACTCATCATAAGGCGAATCAATAAAAATAAGAATATTTACCGCCCGCCCGTCTTTGCTGAGCTGATAATTAATTACCTGGCCAACGGGAAGTTTTCTGTAATAAACCGGGGAACCGATATCCAGCGAGCCCAGATTTTGCGCACTCAATACAAATTTTTTACCCGGACGATTACTTGAAATTTCGGGTGGTACTTCCAGCCCGATAAAATCATTGGTATAAACGATTTCCTCACTTTGGTCATCGGGGGTATCCACACCAATATAAGAGCCCGATAGCAACGTACCCAAACCAGACACACCACTTACCCCCAAACGGGGTTTGACAACCCAGAAACGGGTTCCTTCCTGCATCAGGAACTCGCTTTCCTTTGAAAGGTTCACGGTTACCCGAACCTGATGCCGGTCTTCGGTCAGGCCGATCTTGGTCACATGCCCGATCACCACATCCTTGAAACGAACCTGCGTTTTACCAACCTCAAGCCCTTCCGCCGTTTTAAACACAATGGTTGCCTCGGGGCCCTGGTTCATATAGTCACGAACCAGTAAAGAAATACCAATAAGGGCCGCCAGGAAAGGCACCAGCCAGATCCACGAAATATTGCGCCCTTTTTTACGGCTTACGACAGGATCTTTAACCACAGGGGGTATTGCCGTCTTGCCGCCAGCTTGCAAATCATTGTCAGGTGCCTTACTTTCACTTTCCGGATTCTTTGACTTATTGTTTTCCAACTCGGACATACCTGTTTTCCAAAAAAAATAACGCTGTAATCTGCTCTATTGTGCCAAGGCTGGCGGCCATTGATTTATTGAAAAGTAGGTGCCGTTTCTGCCGGTTGAAAATCATCTTTTCCTATACCGTCATCTACAACATTATCCCAACCTACCCGAATATCAAAACTGTGCGCGGCCAGCATCGTAAATATCACGACAAGGCCAAAAGCGGAGGCCCCTTCACCGGGCATGACACGCATTAACCCGCCAAAATTGGCCAGTGCAGCCA
>JAAYHN010000096.1 GCA_012735395.1 Alcaligenaceae bacterium
GTGTTGGCAAACGCTCAAGCGCGACTTCCAGCACCCTGTCAATCCAGCGGACAGGGATAATTTCCAGATGGTTTTTAACGTTATCGGGAATTTCCGTCAAGTCTTTAACGTTTTCCTCGGGGATAAGTACTGTTTTGATGCCACCACGATGCGCTGCCAGCAGCTTTTCTTTCAGGCCACCAATTGCCAACACTTCACCACGCAGCGTAATTTCACCTGTCATGGCCACGTCGGCACGAACCGGGATACCGGACAAAGCGGAAACCAGTGCGGTTGTAATGGCAATACCCGCAGAAGGACCGTCTTTAGGCGTTGCACCTTCGGGAACGTGGATATGGATATCCTTTTTCTCGAAAATACTGTCTGCAAAACCCAAGCGATGCGCACGCGACCTGACAACCGTACGGGCAGCCTGCATGGATTCTTTCATGACATCACCCAAAGAGCCGGTATGCTGGATAACACCTTTGCCAATAACGGCAGCCACCTCAATGGTTAGCAAATCACCACCGACCTCGGTCCAGGCCAAACCGGTTACCTGCCCGACCTGATTTTCTTTTTCGGCCATGCCAAACGTATATTTTCGCACACCAAGGTAATCACTCAAATTGCTGTCGGAGACCGTAATAGAATTCCCTGTTGTCGCCCTGCCTGCTGATTTGGAGCCTGATTTGGCAGTTGTAAGGATAGCCTTGATAACTTTCCTGCATATTTTACCCAGTTCACGTTCAAGCGCACGCACACCGGCTTCCCGTGTGTAATAACGCACGATATCACGAACTGCCGACTCTTCAATCTGAAGCTCGCCGGGTTTGACACCATTATTCTTCATAAGTTTAGGAATCAGGTGATCAAGGGCAATACGGATTTTTTCATCTTCGGTATAACCGGAAAGATGAATGACTTCCATACGGTCCAGTAAAGCAGCCGGAATATTGAGTGAATTACTGGTGGCCACAAACATGACATCAGACAAGTCGTAATCTACCTCGACGTAATGATCCTGGAAGGTATGGTTTTGTTCAGGATCAAGCACCTCCAGCAGGGCTGAAGATGGGTCGCCACGAAAATCCATACCAAGCTTATCTATTTCATCAAGCAGAAACAGAGGGTTACGCACCCCTACCTTAGACATGTTTTGCAGGATTTTACCAGGCATGGCACCAATATAGGTACGGCGATGCCCACGGATTTCCGCTTCATCACGCACACCGCCCAATGCCATACGGACATATTTGCGGTTAGTGGCACGCGCGATAGACTGCCCCAAAGAGGTTTTACCCACCCCTGGAGGGCCCACCAGACAAAGAATAGGCGCCTTCACTTTATCTACACGCTGCTGGACAGCCAGGTATTCGATAATGCGTTCTTTAACTTTTTCCAGGCCGTTATGGTCGTCATTAAGAATTTTTTCGGCATTTTCCAGAGACGTATTGATACGGCTTTTTTTCTTCCAGGGCAAACCAATCAGGGTGTCGATATAGTTCCTGACAACGGTTGCCTCTGCCGACATGGGCGACATTAGTTTAAGCTTCTTGAATTCCGCATCTGCCTTGGCACGAGCCTCCTTGGGCATTTGCGCTGCTTCAATTTTCTTTTCAAGCTCTTCGATATCCGCGCCGTCTTCACCTTCACCAAGTTCTTTCTGGATGGCCTTGACCTGTTCATTCAGGTAATAATCGCGCTGGCTTTTCTCCATCTGTTTTTTAACGCGTCCGCGGATACGTTTTTCAACCTGGAGAATATCAATCTCGCCTTCAATCTGTGAAAGCAGGGCTTCAAGCCGACTGGAAACATCCAGCTCATTGAGCAAACCCTGTTTCTGTTCAAGCTTCAAGCTTAAGTGTGCGGCAATTGTATCCGTGAGGCGACCGACATCTTCTATGCTGTTAAGGGAAGAAAGAATCTCGGGGGGTATTTTCTTGTTGAGTTTGACATATTGGTCAAATTGCGCAACCACCGTACGGCGCAAAGCTTCAAGCTCGGCATTGCCTTCTGTAGCCGGTACGATTGGCATTACCTTACCAACAAAATGGGATTCGGTATCAATGATTTGTTCGACATGTGCACGCTGAAGCCCCTCCACCAGCACTTTAACTGTGCCATCGGGCAATTTCAGCATTTGCAAAATAGTGGCAATACACCCTATTTCATAAATATCTTCAGGCGCTGGCTCATCTTTACTTGCCGACTTCTGGGCGACCAGCATGATTTGCTTACCAGCCTCCATTGCTGCCTCCAGGGCACGAATGGAACGGGGCCTGCCTACAAACAACGGAATTACCATGTGGGGAAAGACAACCACATCACGCAAAGGTAATAAAGGCAATTCAGTTGATTCTGCTGGAAAAATTTGATTCGCAGACATAAGCATTTTCCTTGAAAACAATCTGTTATTAATAATACTGATAGGAATATGGGGATAAAACCGGAAAATTCAAGTTTTACCCCCAGCCTATCTCAATGTTGTTTATGCTGCTGCGTTTTTAAAAGTACGGTTTTTAGCCTTTGAAGATGCCTCCCCGCCACTCTCGGCGTTTTCTTCACTGAAAAGTAACAATGGAGAGCCCGAGCCTTCTACTGCGGCTTCATCAAGTACCACTTTAATCACATTTTTTTGCGAAGGCAAGTCGAACATGGTTGACATGAGCGATGCCTCAAGGATGGAGCGAAGCCCCCTTGCACCCGTTTTACGTTTCAGGGCTTTGCGGGCAATGGCAGTGAGGGCCTGGGGACGGACCTCAAGCTCGACATCTTCCATGGCAAACAATTTCTGGAACTGCTTGACCAGCGCGTTTTTAGGCTCTGTAAGAATTTTAATCAGTGCTTCTTCATTAAGTTCCTCAAGTGTGGCAACAACCGGCAAACGGCCAACCAGCTCGGGAATCAGGCCAAACTTGATGATATCTTCGGGTTCGACCGTTGCAAAAAGTTCGCCAACACCCTTTTCGGTTTTTTCCTGCACCTTTGCGCCAAAGCCAATACCCGATTTCTCGGTGCGATCCCTGATAACCTTTTCAAGACCATCGAAGGCACCGCCCACAATGAACAGGATATTGGTTGTGTCAACCTGGACAAAGTCCTGGTTGGGATGCTTGCGCCCACCTTGTGGAGGCACGGACGCCACAGTGCCTTCAATCAGTTTAAGCAACGCCTGCTGCACACCCTCTCCGGAAACATCACGGGTAATGGAAGGGTTATCTGATTTACGGGAAATTTTGTCGATTTCATCAATATACACAATCGCCCGCTGCGCCTTTTCTACATCGTAATTACAATTTTGCAGCAGTTTCTGGACGATGTTTTCGACGTCTTCCCCTACGTAACCGGCTTCGGTAAGCGTAGTTGCATCGGCCATGACAAAGGGAACATCAAGCTGACGGGCCAGCGTTTGGGCAAGTAATGTTTTTCCGGAACCGGTAGGACCGATCAGGAGAATATTACTTTTTGACAACTCGACTTCTTCATTTTTGTTTAATTCACCATGGCGTATACGCTTATAGTGGTTATAAACCGCAACGGCCAGATTACGCTTGGGCTGATCTTGCCCGATAACGTACTGGTCTAGAAATGATTTAATTTGTGCCGGTGTGGGCAATTCTGTTTTAATTGCCTCTTTAGCATCTTCATGAGCACTGTCACGAATAATATCATTGCACAGCGCAATACACTCATCACAAATAAAAATCGAACCTGGGCCTGAAATTAATTTACGGACATCGTCCTGGCTCTTGTTGCAAAACGAACAATGCAGAACTTTTCCATCGGAAGAACTGTTTTTATCTGCCATATTTAATATTTATATCTCGCAAAAAAGGCCGGCATAATAAAAGGCCGGCCATTATCGTTACCTTTAGGGATAGTATAGCAAAACTAGCCTTCGGCATCCCTGGTGGTAAGAACTTTATCAATTAATCCATAAGCCAGGGCATCTTCAGGTGCCATATAATTATCGCGCTCGGTGTGCTCCCGGATTCGTTCGATAGGCTGCCCGGTATTAATGGACAGGATATTATTCAGGCGATCACGCAAACTGAGAATTTCCCGTGCCTGGATTTCAATATCGGTAGCCTGTCCCTGTGCACCACCCAAAGGCTGATGAATCATGATGCGGGAGTTGGGCAGACTGTAACGCTTGCCTTTGCTTCCGGCACTTAATAGAAACGCCCCCATGCTGGCTGCCAAGCCTGTACACAAAGTTGAAACATCAGGTTTGATGAATTGCATTGTATCGTAAATGGCCAACCCGGCATAAACCCCACCACCCGGTGAGTTGATGTACAGCGAAATATCCTTGTCAGGATTTTCTGACTCAAGAAACAGCAGCTGCGCAACAACGAGATTGGCCGACTGATCATTGACCTGTCCGACAAGAAAAATAACACGTTCTTTCAGAAGGCGGGAATAAATATCATATGATCTTTCACCGCGACCAGACTGCTCTATAACCATGGGGATATAGCCAAGGCCGGTCGGAGTCACCGACTCGCTACCATGCATGGCCGCATAAAAATCGGTAAAACGGTGCATCATTACATAGTTCCCATTAATTCATCAAAAGCGATTTCTTCTTCACTGACCTTGGCCTGAGACAGGACATGCTCGACTACGTTGTCTTCAAGTACAACAGCCTCGATTTCTGCACGACGCTCACGATCTGACAGATAGTAGCTGATGACCTGCTCGGGTTTCTCGTAATTTTGCGAGAATTCTTCAATGCGGGCACGAACCTGTTCAGGGGTAACCTGCAATTTAGCCTGTTCAACCAACTCACCCACCAGCAGACCCAGGCGCACACGACGCTCGGACTCGGCGGTAAAGGCGTCTGCAGGAATAGGCATTTGATCGGCGTTAGGCACACCACGTTGTTTCAGCTCTTCACGGGCTGCCGCAACACGGCTTTGCACGTCGCTGTCAACCAGTGCTTTAGGAATATCAAATGTCGCTGCATTTGCCAACGCATCCATTACACTGCTTTTGGTACGGCCCTGTGTGCGGTTTTTAACTTCACGCTCAATGTTGCTGCGAATTTCAGCGATCAGTTTTTCGGTGTCGCCTTCTGGTTGACCCAGTGATTTTGCAAACTCTTCATTCACTTCAGGCAGGACAGGCTCGGCCACTTCCTTGACGGTAATGGTAAATTCAGCTGTTTTACCAGCGACTTCCTTACCTTGGTAATCTTCAGGGAAAGACAGTGGGAATACTTTGCTTTCACCCGCTTTCAGGCCGGTTGCCGCTTCTTCAAATTCGGGCAGCATACGACCCTGGCCCAAAAGGAACGGGAAGTTTTCTGCTTTTCCGCCTTCGAATTCGACGCCATCAATGGTACCAACGAAATCCAGTGTAACGCGATCATCGTTTTGGGCGCCACGGTCTTCGCGGGCTTCGTAAGTGGCACGCTGTTTACGCAGAACATCAACGGTACGGTTGATTTCTTCTTCGCCAACCTGCGCATTAAAGCGTTTAACCTCAAGCGAACCCAGCTCAGGCAATGTGATTTCAGGATACACTTCAAATTTGGCCACAAAACCGACCTGACCTTCTTCTACGCCTTCTGTTTTAGGCTCGATGGAAGGCATGCCAGCAACACGCAATTTGGCTTCGCGAATAACGCTGTCAAATTCCTGGCCAACTTTCTGGTTAATGACATCGTAGCGAATACCAGGGCCATGACTGCGTTCAATAACGGACAGTGGGGCCTTGCCTGGACGAAAACCCTGTACTTTTGCGGTACGGGCTACACGTTGCAGTTGTGCCTTAACGTCTTTTTCAATATCGTCTAGGGATACAACTAGATTTACCTGGCGCTCAAGGCCTTCAAGAGTTTCTACCGTTGCCTGCATTTAAAAACCTTTTCTCTTTTCTATTACGGAATAATTAATAATCTAATCGGCCATTTTACCTAAAATTTTTATTTAAAAAACATAATACCCAACAATTTTGCATATTTAATTCTTCCCGGGGACTTAAAATGCAACGCCTGCCCCTATTCCCACCCCGAAACTGCTGCTTCCACCCGCAGCTCCAACACCATATGCGCAGCCGGAAATACCCAGGCAAATTAAAATAATGAGCATAATACGTCGATTCACTGTTGCACCTCTTGCATTTAATTAATAAACTTTAACGTATACTTAAACAGATATAGCCAATATTTACATGTATAGCCAATATTTCACTCGTACAATTATTTATTTTACAAGGGGTACACACTTATGACTGATTTTGATCAACAAAACGCCACACCAGATACCACAGATCAAACTCACGAATTTCGTAAACCACGATTTTCCAATGGCGGCTTCGTTATTGGCTTGATTGTTTTTGGGTTGTTCACCGCATTGATTACATGGTCAGTCAGTTTTGTTGCCATGTTTTTTGGCGCTATCGGTTCTGTTATATCAATTGCCTGCTGCCTGTTTGACCACGCCCATTGCCGCTTTACTTCTGCTCCGGCAAAAAACCAGGCTATTGAAGATGAAAACTGGGCCTATTTCGCTATCAGGGCAGTATTTGGTGCTATTTTTGGCACTGCCGCCTACGTTATTGTTTTCCAGAATGCTGCCACAGATACCCCATGGGCAGCTGTTGCAACAGTAGCCGCCTTTGCCGGACTGCTATTCGACAAAATTATTTTCAAAAAATAAACCTGCTTTCCTGGACTGGCTTTCCGGTCCAGGGCAAACAAAACCGTACGTTTCAGGCAATTTATTATATCGTTGATGTTATAAACTTTTCCTGAGCTCTTCCAAAGAACCATAAACGTTGTTCATGGACTCAAACTCTTCTTTGGTACAAGGATATTGTTCTTGAGGTGCATTGGAAGCCTGCGATGACTCAGTGGCAGGACTGCCGTTACATAAGTAGCGGGTAATGGCAGGGCCCTGCGCTTGCATATCCCCCCGGGTGGCACAAGCACCCAA
>JAAYHN010000097.1 GCA_012735395.1 Alcaligenaceae bacterium
ATAGGCTGGGCAATTTCCAGAAGGCTGGCAGATGCCGGTGCCCATGTAATTGGTCTTGCCCGCAATACAGAAGAAATCGATTTTCCCGGGTTTTTGTATCAATGTGATTTGAACGAGGCAGGGCAAACCGAAGATATTTTACGCATGCTTCGTGAAAAATACCCGGTTGACGCTGTTGTTAATAACGTGGGCCTGGTTTTGCCCGAAATAATCAGTGAAATTTCACTGTCTTCCCTGTATCAGGTGTATGACCTTAATGTTCGTGCCGCCGTGCAGGTGGTGCATGCTTTTGCCGAGCCCATGAAGCAGCGCAGGGAAGGCCGCATTATCAATATTTCCAGCACGGCGGCGCAGGGTGCCCCCGGCCGAACCAGTTATTCGGCTGCCAAATCAGCCCTGATTGCCTGTACCAAAACCTGGGCGCTGGAACTGGCCGAGTTTGGCATTACCGTTAATGCCATTGCACCCGGTCCGGTTGAAACCCGGTTGCTGCGTGAAAGCTATCCGGTTGGCAGTGACCAGGAAAAACAATTGATTGCTGAAATTCCCCTGAAACGTCTGGGACGGCCCGAAGAAGTGGCGGCGGCCACCCAGTTCTTGCTGTCTGACGAAGCCTCTTTTATTACCGGTCAGGTATTGCGCATTGATGGTGGCAAAAGCCTGTAATATTCACAGCTTAATGTAAACGGTATTGGAACAAAAAGGAAAAGGCGTCAGCAATGGCAAAAGCAAGAACGGTGTATGTCTGCCAGGAATGTGGTGGGGTCAGTAATAAATGGCAGGGTAAATGCACGCATTGCGGGGCCTGGAACACATTAAGTGAAACCATCGAGCAGCCGGCACCCGCTGCCGTTGCCAACCGTTTTACGCACCTGGCGGCATCCGCTCCGGTGCGCTCGCTGGCCGATATCGAAATACAGGAAATCCCCCGCAAACCGACCGGGCTGGCTGAATTTGACCGGGTGCTCGGGGGCGGTCTGGTGCCGGGTGCCGTGGTTTTGATTGGCGGTGATCCGGGTATAGGCAAATCCACCTTGTTATTACAGGCCCTTACCGCTTTATCCCAATCGGTTCCCGTTCTTTATGTAACAGGCGAAGAGTCAGCAGAGCAGGTGGCCTTAAGGGCGCAAAGGCTGGAACTGGATACCGGCAGGGTACGCTTGCTGGCAGAAATCCAGCTGGAAACCATCCAGCGGGCCTTGCAGGAAGAAAAACCCAAAATTGCCGTCATTGATTCCATCCAAACCCTGTTTTCGGGTGCCCTGACCGCCGCTCCCGGTTCCGTATCGCAGGTAAGGGAATGTGCGGCACAGCTTACCCGCATTGCCAAACAAAGCGGTGTTTCCATCGTTATGATCGGGCACGTTACCAAAGACGGTACGCTGGCCGGGCCGCGAGTACTCGAACATATTGTTGATACCGTCCTGTATTTTGAGGGCGAACACCATTCTTCTTACCGGCTGATCCGGGCATTTAAAAACCGTTTCGGTGCCGTCAACGAACTGGGCGTGTTTGCCATGACCGATAAAGGGTTAAAAGGGGTTAACAATCCTTCGGCCCTGTTTCTGTCCCAGCATTCTTCACATGTACCGGGTACCTGCGTTATGGCTACCCAAGAGGGAACCCGCCCTTTGCTGGTGGAAATCCAGGCCCTGGTTGATACTGCGCATGTGCCCAATCCACGCCGTTTGTCGCTGGGTCTTGATGGCGGCAGGCTGGCCATGTTGCTGGCGGTTCTTAACCGGCATGCCGGTGTGGCCACTTTTGACCAGGATGTTTTTGTCAATGCGGTTGGTGGCGTGCGAATTACAGAAACGGCTTCCGACCTGCCGGTTCTGCTATCCATTATTTCTTCTTTAAGAAACCGGCCCTTGCCCGAAGGCTTGCTGGCCTTTGGCGAGGTGGGGCTGGCCGGCGAGGTGCGTCCGGCCACACGTGGCCAGGAACGGCTGAAAGAGGCGGCAAAACTGGGGTTCAGCATTGCCCTCATACCCAGGCACAATGTACCCAAACAGAAGATAGAAGGGCTGGAAATATGGCCGGTGTCGCGGCTTGAAGAAGTGCTGGATTTCATAAAATAAAAAAAGGAGTTGGGGGTGGAAGGGGTTTTGTTGTATTTGCTGCTTGGTGCCAGCATTGGTTTTATCGGGGCAGTGGTGGGTATTGGCGGGGGCCTGATTGCCATTCCCCTGCTGGTTTTGCTGTTTGACATGCCCCAGCAACTGGCGCAGGGTACGGCCTTGATCATGATTGTCAGCAATGTGCTGATCGCAGTCAGAAGTTACAATAAAACCTCAAAAATTGATTTTAAAAGTGTGGGTATTGCTGTGGTTGTCAATATGATGGCAACCAATCTGGCCGCCATGTTGGCTCAGGGTGTTGATCCTGTTTTGCTGCGTCGGCTGTTTGCCGTGTTTTTGGCCCTGATCGCTTCTTTGTATGTATGGCAAACCCTGCCCAGAAAAACAAAATCACAGAAAAAGCCTGAAACGGCACCCGCATCAACCCTGAAAATATCAACCTCTGTTTTTCTTGGCTTGGGGTCAGGGTTTATTGGGGGCTTGTTTGGGGTGGGGGGGTCCTTGATTGTGGTGCCTGTGTTAACCATGTATTACGGTTTCAGGCAAACCACGGCACAGGGTGTGGCCCTGTCCATGATCGTGCCGGGCAGTGGCGTGGCACTGGCCACTTATGCCTGGAACGGTAATACCGACTGGCTCATTGGCGTTTGCATGGGAATTGGTGGCATGTTTGTGGTGAAGTACGGTGTCAAACTGGCTTACCGTCTTCCGGAAGTGCATCTGAAACGTATTTTTTCACTGGTTCTGTTTTTTACGGTAGCTTTGCTGCTTACAAAATGAACCGTCAGGAATAGGGTAATGATTAATTTATTAAATGTCCGTCAGGCATGGGAAACTTTTAAACGGGACCGGCGGTCGGGTGAGCTGAGGCTGCTTTTTCTGGCGCTTATCATTGCCATTGTGGCTGTCAGCAGTGTCGGTTTTTTATCAGACAGGGTATCCCGTGCCCTTGAGCGGGATACCGGGCAAATGCTGGCTGCCGATTTATTGCTTGAATCCGATGGCCCGGTGCAGCCTGCCCTCATTTCCCGTGCCCAAAATGACGGTCTTGAGATTGCGCAAACCTGGCAATTCCCTTCCATGGTTGCGGCGGGCGATCAAACGCAATTGGCTTCGGTCAAGGCGGTCAGCGATACTTACCCTTTACGGGGTGCCTTAAAACTTAAATCCGGTTTTAATGAAACCGAAGAAACCGTTCGGGCCGCGCCTGAGCCGGGTACCGTTTGGGTCGAACCGCAATTATTGATACAAATGCGTGCCGGGGTCGGTGATTCAATACAGTTGGGAAATCAGGTTTTCCGGGTGGCAAAGATTATTGACAGTGAGCCAGACAAGGGCTTGCAGTTTGTTAATATTGCGCCAAGATTAATGCTGAATGCCACTGATCTGGAAGCGACCGGCCTGATCGCACCTGGCAGCCGGGTTAAATATGCCTTGCTGCTAGCTGGTGAATCCAAGCAGGTGGCCGCGTATCGTCTCTGGCTGGAAACGGCCATCAGTAAAGGCCAGCAAATTCGGGGCACGGAATCGGTACAGCCTGAAATACGGCAGTCACTGGACCGGGCCCAACAGTTTTTTGCACTGGTTGCCTTGCTAACCGTGTTAATTGCCTGTGTTGCCATTGCGTTGGGAGCCAGCCGCTTTACCAAACGGCACCAGGACGGGGTGGCTGTCATGCGTACCCTGGGCGCTACCAGCGGGCAGGTCAGGCAGGTATTGTTATTCGAGTTTTTGCTGATCGCCGTTTTTGCTGCCGTGATTGGCAGTGTAGCCGGGTTTTTATTCCATTATTTCCTGCTTTATTTCTTAACCCCTTTATTGCAAACCGAATTGCCGGCACCTACGTTGTTACCCGCTTTTCAGGCTGCGCTTGTTGGTATTGTGTTGTTGCTTGGTTTTGCTGTTCCGCCTTTACTGCAGCTTAGCCGGGTTTCACCGCTGAAAGTGATACGGCAAGACTTGCAGTTGCTAGCAACAGGGAAAGCGGCCGCGTATGTTTTGGGTGGCGTGGTGTTTTTTGCCTTGCTGTGGTGGTTTGCCCGGGATTTTATCCTGGCGCTGATTGTAGGTGCCGGTTTTCTGGGGGCGCTGGCTGCATTTGCCCTGTTTTCCTGGTTTCTGGTGCTGCTGGTGGCTATGCTGCGCAACCGTTTAAGCAATAAGCCCGTTTTACGTTTTGCCCTGGCGGGTATGGTCAGCCGTAAAAAAATGACGATTACCCAGGTATGCTCTTTGGCATTGGGCTTAATGATTATTTTGCTGCTGGGGCTGATCCGTACCGATTTGCTATCAGGCTGGCGCAATACCCTGCCAGACAACGCCCCCAATCGCTTTTTAATTAATATCCAGGCCGACCAGCGTGCTGCCGTACAGGATTTTTTTACCCGGAACGAAATGGGCATGCCTGAGCTGGAACCAATGGTACGGGGGCGTTTGGTCAGGGTCAATGACCGTGAAATCGGCCCCGATGACTATAGCGAGCAAAGGACACGCAGGCTGGTTCAGCGGGAGTTCAACCTGTCATACCTGGAGCAGCTTCCTGAAAACAATACCGTTATAGAAGGTCGCTGGCTGGATCATACCCTGCCCGAAGTCTCTTTTGAAGATGGACTGGCCGCAGACCTGGGCCTGAAATTGCACGATACCGTCACATTTGACGTGGCCGGGCAATTGGTAAAGGCAAAAATAAGCAGTTTGCGCACGGTTAAATGGGATTCCATGCAGGTGAATTTCTTTGCCATCATGTCGGCCCCTTTGTTGCAGAATCAGCCCACTACCTGGATTACTTCATTCTATTTGCCCGAGGGAAAGCCTCTGTTTACCCAGGAATTGGTTAACCAGTTCCCTAATATTACCGTGTTTAATGTCTCGGGTATTCTGGCGCAGCTGGAGTCGGTCCTGTCGCAAGTCAGCCTGGCAGTCCAGTTATTGTTCCTGTTTACCTTTCTGGCAGGTGTGATTGTATTGATTGCCGCCTTTTTATCCACTTATGATGAGCGGATTTACGAAGCGGCCGTATTGCGCTCGCTGGGTGCAACCTCAAGGCAGCTTGACCAGGCACAACGGCTGGAGCTGTTTATTGTGGGCCTGTTTGCCGGCCTGCTGGCCGCCTCTGCCGCCACCCTGGTTGCGGGTTTGCTGGCGCATTATATCTTTGACTTTATTATCAGCCTCAGTTATTGGCCTTGGCTGGCCGGGGTGTTGATTGGCGTCACGGCCTCTTCATTAGGGGGTAAAATGGCATTGAAAGGCGTTAAAACAACGCCACCCCTGCAAGTTTTACGGAGTGTAGATTAATGATACGAGTGCAACCCATGGTAGAGCCATTGGATCAGACTGTCAGTTTTTATGACCAGATCGGTGGCGAAGAGGGCCTTAAAGAGCTGGTTGAACGGTTTTATGACTTGATGGAGCTTGAACCCGAGTTTAAAGAATTGCGTGACGCACATGGTGAATCTCTTGATAGCGCCCGCGAAAAACTGTTTCTGTTCTTAAGCGGTTATCTCGGAGGGCCAGACCGGTATATTTCCCAATTTGGCCATCCCCGCCTTAAAGCCAGGCATATGCCTTTTTCCATTGGTACCATTGAGCGTGACCAATGGGTCATATGCATGGGCCGGGCAATGATGGATCAAAACATACCGGAACCTATCCTGGATCGCATGCTGCAGTCATTTTATGGTGTGGCAGACTGGATGAGAAACCGGGATGACTGACGGCAGTACGCAAGCGGTACTGTATGAGTCTGGCAATCAGGGCATGTTGTATGACAGCTGCTTTGCCATTGCACCCGATTTGCAGGTGTTTGAACCTGCCTTCTATCAGGATCGGGCGCAAGCGGTCAGTGCCGGGGGGCGTAATGCCGCCTGGTTTGTGCAGGATGGCTGGGGAACTGGCGTATTGCGCCAGTATCGGCGGGGCGGTTTAATCGCCCGGCTTAACAAATTCCATTATGTCTGGACGGGGGCAGAAAAAACCCGCTCTTTTGCCGAGTTCCGTTTGTTGCAATACATGCATGGCAAGGGGCTGCCGGTACCTAAAGCGGTGGCTGCCTGTTATACCCGTTCTGTTTGCAGTTACCGCGCCGCCATTATTACAGAAAGGCTGGCCAATACAACACCGCTGGCCAGTATCCTGAAACAAATGCCGGCCAGTAATGACACCTTGCCATTGGCACGGGCCTGCGCTGAAAGTATCCGGCAAATGCACCAGGCCAATGTCTGGCATGCCGATCTGAATGCTTTTAATATCCTGATTGACCCGCAGGGCAAGGCATGGCTGATTGATTTTGACAAGGGTAAGCAAACTGTCATGAGTCCGTCGCTTTGCCAAGGTAACCTGAATCGCCTGAAACGTTCCCTTGAAAAAATTTTGCAGGAACGGGGATTGGCATTTTGGGAACAGTTGAACCGGATATATTCACAAATTTAATAAAAAAAAGTATTTTTTTAGTAATTCGATTTATTATTCTCTTTTTTTAAACTGTTTCGGAGTCGAGTACGGTATGAAACTGACATTCGTTCGTAAATTGGCCGTTGCCGCATTGGTTCTTACTGCCTCAAGTACAGTGGTGGCAGAAGAAGAAAAAGTGCTGAACGTGTATAACTGGGCCGAATATACGGCTCCTGACACCATCCCGGGCTTTGAAAAGCAAACCGGTATCAAGGTTCGCTACGACACCTATGATACGAATGATATTTTGCAGGCTAAATTGCTCACCGGCAATTCCGGCTACGATGTAGTCGTGCCTTCAACACACTATGCCGCCCGTCAAATTCAAGGTGGCCTGTTCCAGAAACTGGATAAATCCAAAATTCCCAACTGGAAGCATCTGGATCCCGCCATTATGGAGCTGGTGGCCCAGGTTGACCCGGGCAATGAATACCTCATTCCCTGGGGCTACGGCACGAACGGCCTTGGCTATAACGTAACCAAAGCCAGGGAAATCCTGGGTGAAAATGCCGACCTGGCCAACTGGGATAACCTGTTCAACCCTGAAATTGCCCGGAAATTCCAGTCATGCGGTATTTCCATACTTGACGAGGCCGCCCAGGTTTTCCCGGCGGTGCTGCACTATATTGGTAAAGATCCCAACAGTAGCAATGCCGATGATTACCGCGCCGCCCTAGATGTCCTGAAAAAAATCCGTCCGTATATCCGTCAGTTCAGCTCTTCCGGTTTTATCGACGAACTGGCTTCAGGTGACCTGTGCATGGTGTACGGGTTTTCAGGTGATGTCATGATTGCAGCCAGCCGTGCCAAAGAAGCCAATAAAAACTTCAGTATTGATTATTACATTCCCAAGGGTGGGGCGGCGGCCTGGTTTGATACCATGGCCATTCCAAAAGATGCGCCGCACCCCGAAAATGCCATGGCTTTCATTAACTATATTGAAACCCCTGAAGTGCATGCGGCCATTACTAATGAAATGTTCTATCCCAATGCCAATAAATCGGCCCGTGAGTTTGTAAACAAGGATATTGCCGGAAACCCCATGATTTATCCGGCCGAAGACGTGGCTAAAACCCTGTTTGTCATCAAGGCCCAGCCTATGAATATTGCCCGCTTGCAAACACGCTTGTGGGCAGAACTCAAGGCAGGTAAATAAAATGCCAGAGGGACGTTTGTCTGTGCCTTCCGCCGACCCCGACGAATTTGTCAAACTGGTGGATGTCGTCAAAATCTTTGGGGATACGGTTGCTGTCAAATCGGTCAACCTGTCGGTGCAGCGCAATGAGATTTTTGCGCTGCTGGGCAGTTCCGGTTGCGGCAAGTCAACCCTGTTAAGGATGCTGGCCGGGTTTGAGCAGCCTACTTCCGGGCAGATTTTTCTGGATGGGGTGGATATTTCATCTATTCCCCCTTACAAACGTCCCGTTAACATGATGTTTCAGTCTTACGCCCTGTTTCCCCACATGACGGTCGAGGCTAATGTGGCTTTTGGCCTGAAACAGGAAGGTGTTGCCAGTAATGAAATCCATGATCGTGTGTTTGCCGCGCTGGATCTGGTGCAAATGGCAAGCTATGCAAGGCGTAAGCCGGGCCAGCTTTCCGGGGGGCAGCAACAAAGGGTAGCCCTGGCACGCAGTCTGGTAAAACGTCCCAAACTGTTATTGCTTGATGAACCCATGTCTGCCCTGGATAAGCAAATCCGCCAGAAAACCCAGATAGAACTGGTCAAGATCCTCGATCAGGTGGGGGTAACCTGCATCATGGTAACGCATGACCAGGAAGAGGCCATGACCATGGCGCATCGCCTGGCTGTCATGACAGACGGTCAAATCGTGCAGTGTGGTACACCGCATGATGTTTATACCTTTCCCAATTCGCAGTTTGTGGCCAGCTTTATCGGTTCCACCAATATCTTTGCGGGTACGCTGGTGGTTGATGAACCCGATCATGTTGTTATTGAAAGCGATGAATTAATGCGGCCGCTCTATGTCAATCATGGCGTCAGCGAGCCGTTGGGCATGGAGGTGTTTGTTTCCATCCGGCCCGAGCAAATTCGCGTATTGCGTGCGCAGCCGGAAGATGAAACCAACGTGGGCCATGGCATGGTTACGCACGTGGCATGGATGGGCAGTTATGCCCTGTACCAGATCCGTCTTGATTCCGGTAAGGTGATAGAAGCCAGTGTGCCCAGCATCAAACTGACACAGGAAAACTCCCCCGTCATTGATGACGAAGTGTATGTTACCTGGGGACCTGACAGCGGTACGGTATTGCCATCATGATGAAAATACCGTCCATCAGGAAATTACTGCCATCCCAGGACAGGCTGGCTATTGCGGTTCCTTATTTATGGCTGGTTGTCTGTCTGCTGATACCGTTTTTTATCGTCCTTAAAATCAGCTTTGCGGAATCCACCTTCGGCATACCTCCTTATTCTTCTTTAATTGAACTGAAAGACGGGGTGGTTCGGCTGTCCCTGCATCTGGAAGGGTATATCCTGCTGCTGACCGACAGCATTTTTGTCAGAGCCTATTTAAGTTCCCTGAAAATGGCTGCGGTTACAACGGTATGTTGCATGTTAATTGGTTACCCGATGGCCTATTACATTGCACGTGCAACACCGCGCGCACGAAACCTGATGCTGCTGGCGGTTATCCTGCCATTCTGGACTTCGCTTTTATTGCGTGTCTATGCCTGGGTGGGTATTTTGCGTACAGAGGGTTTGCTGAATAATTTTCTGTTATGGGTTGGCCTTATCGATACGCCGCTTGAAATTTACCGTACCGATATCGCCGTGTATATCGGCCTGGTTTATTCCTATCTGCCTTTCTTTATTTTGCCGTTGTATACCAACCTTATCAAACTTGACCAGCGCCTGCTTGATGCCGCTTACGATCTGGGGGCCAGGCCATGGCAGGCATTCCTGAAAATAACCCTGCCTTTATCCATCCCGGGGGTGGTGGCCGGTGCCATGCTGGTGTTCATACCGTCGGTGGGTGAATACGTTATTCCTGAATTATTAGGGGGTACCAATACCTATATGATTGGCCGGGTCATGTGGGACCAGTATTTTACCGATGCCAACTGGCCGGTTGCGGCAGCCGTGGCAATGGCAATGATTGTTTTATTGCTGGTGCCATTGGCTTTGTTTCAGTACAGCCAGTCCAAAGCACTTGATAACAGGAGTGCCTAAATGTCAAAGCAAAATAATTTCCTGAAATGGTTTTGTCTGGGAATCGGTTTCCTGTTTTTGTATATTCCCATCCTGAGCCTGATTGTTTTTTCTTTCAATGATTCTGCCCTGGCATCATCATGGTCAGGCTTTTCTTTACGCTGGTATCGCAGCCTGTTTGAAGACCAGGCCTTGCTGAACGCTGCCTGGCTATCCCTGAAAATTGCGGTGCTGACCGCGACCGCCGCCGTCTTCATTGGCACCTGGGCGGGGTATGTTTTGGTGCGCAAGGGGCGTTTCAAAGGGTTGGGGCTGTATATTGGCATGCTCAATGCCCCGTTGGTGATTCCCGATGTGATTCTGGGCATTTCCATTTTGCTCATGATTGTGGAAATCAGGAATATAAGCGGTTTTCCGGAAAGTAACGGGGTATTTACCATCTGGTTGGGGCATGTCACGCTGTGTGTTGCTTATGTATCAGTCGTGATTGCCTCACGGGTACGCGAGCTTGACCGTTCCCTTGAAGAGGCGGCACTGGACCTGGGGGCAACACCCTTGAAAGTGTTCTTTTCCATTACCTTGCCCCTGATAGCCCCTGCCTTGGTTTCAGCATGGCTGCTGGCGTTTACACTATCACTTGATGACGTCGTAATTGCGTCTTTTCTGAATGGCCCGGGTTATACCACCTTGCCCATTGAAATATTTTCCCGTGTCAGGCTGGGTATCAAACCCGAAGTCAATGCGCTGGCCACTTTGTTTATTGTGCTTGTAGGTGTTTTTGTGATTATTGCCAATCGCCTGCAAACAGGAGTTTCACGAAATGAAAAAAATAACGGTTTACGGTCTTAAAAATTGCAGTACCTGTGTCAAGGCGATTAAATGGCTTGAAGCCAATAATCATGAAGTCGAGTTTATTGATTATCGTGCCAATCCAATTGATCCGGCCCAATTGGTACAGTGGGCGCCGCTGGTGGGGGGCTGGGAAAAATTGATTAACCGGGCCTCCATGACCTGGCGCAACCTGCCCGAAGAACGGAAGAAACCCGCTTCAGAAGAGGAATGGCTGGCGATTGCCAATGAGTTTCCTTCTGCCATTAAAAGGCCTGTTGCGCTTACACAGGATGGTCAGGTGTTGTTGGGTTTTTCCGAAAAAAATTACGCACTTCAGTTTAAATAAGAGATAGTCAATATGTTAAGTCAGAATGAATTGAAACAGCAGGTGGCCCAGGCCGCAGTCGAATACATCCTTCCTTTTCTGGGTTCGGGTGTGGTGGTTGGTGTGGGTACCGGCTCAACCGCAGACCTGTTTATTGATTATCTGGGCAATCATAAAGACCGTTTTCTGGCGGCGGCGGCCAGTTCCGAGCGTAGCGCCCAACGTCTGTCCGGTCTGGGTATCCGGGTGCTTGACCTGAACGAGGTGCAAAGCATGCCGGTTTATGTTGACGGCGCCGATGAAATCAATCATCGCCTGCAAATGATCAAGGGCGGTGGTGGAGCCTTGACCCGTGAAAAAATCGTGGCTTCCGTGGCCGAGCGTTTTGTTTGTATTGCTGATGAATCCAAAGTGGTTGATCGCTTGGGCAAATTCGCCATTCCACTGGAAGTGCTTCCCATGGCACTTGGTTCTGTCAGCCGTAAAATGCAGGCCCTGGGTGGGCAGGCCGTATTGCGTGAGGGCTTTATAACTGATAACGGCAATCCTATTCTGGATGTGGCCGGTTTCAGCCTTGATGATGCCACCGAAATGGAAGCGATTATGAATAATGTGCCGGGTGTTGTAACATGTGGCTTATTCGCTATTTCTCCCGCCAGTGTTGCGCTTATTGCCACACAGCAGGGAATTAAGACAATGACGGCTTGATGTCATATTCATGTCATCAAATCTTCTTAAAATCATTACATTCTTTTTTTAACAGGTGCAGGTATGGTAGAGCATACAAATAAACGCTTTGAAGCAGAACTCGAAGATATTCGTTCACGCTTTCTTCGAATGGGCGGCTTGGTAGAGTCCATGATTGCCGACGGGATTGATGTTCTTGCTACCGGCAATACTGTCGTGATGGAACGTATTTTCGAGCGTGAAAGAGAAGTGAATGACCTTGAAGTGGCCATTGACCAATCCATTACCCAGGTACTGGCGTTAAACCAGCCAACCGCTATTGACTTGCGTTTGCTCATGTCGGTCTCAAAAATGCTCACAGACATGGAGCGTTCAGGCGATGAAGCCGAAAAAGTGGCCAAAATGGCGCGTCGTCTTCATGAAAACAATTCACGTTATGAAGCAGCCATTGAGTTGCGTCATATGGGGGCCAGCGTTATTTCCATGCTGAACCGTTCACTTGATGCTTTTGCGCGCAAAGATCCCATTCTTGCCGCCGAAGTGGTGCGTAGCGACAAACTGGTTGATAAAGAGTGGAAAAGTGTGCTGCGTGCATTAAGCAGTTTCATGATTGAAGACCCACGCACCATTTCAGGCAGTATTGATTTAATGTTTATTGCCCGCTCACTGGAACGTATTGGTGATCATGCCAAAAACATGGCAGAGCGCGTGATTTATCTGGTCCAGGGTGAAGACGTACGGCATACCGGCGTCAAAAACGTAGAGTTGCAGGCCCGCGGTGGTGTACCGGCCCCTAAAAAACAGGAAGCCGAGGTCAAGAGCGAAAATGCGGCTGAACCTGAAAACGAAGATAGCAATTAAACATATAAACGTTTGCTAAACTGCGTTCGCGTGTTCCTCTTCGTGCCCACGCTCCCGCGTGGGCACGCATACAATGGGCAGCAGGTATGTACGCTCCCACGCAGGAGCATGGGAGCGAGTCTGGCTTTCTTATGTCCACGCTTTCGCGTTCCTCCTCGTGCCCATGCTCCCGCGTGGGCATGCATACAATGGGCAGCAGGTACGTACGCTCCCACTCAGGAACATGGGAGCGAGTCAAACCAGCCAAAAAAAAGCAGCCTCAAGGCTGCTTTTTTACATCACAACAGAAGAAAAATCAGTTGGATGGCGGCACATAACCCTGGGCTTCGATGTTGGCATCTTCAAACAGATAACTTTCCATTTGTTGCTGCAAGTATTTGCGGGCGCGGGCATCGGCCAGATTCAGGCGGTTTTCATTGACGATACGGGTTTGGATTTCTGTCCAGGCGATCCAGGCTTCCTTGGAAATGGATTGCCATATTTTGGTGCCCAGTTCACCTGGATAAGGAGGGTAGTCCAGACCTTCGGCTTCTTTTTTAAGTTTTACACATTGAACAAGACGTGCCATTTCGCTACCTCATTAAAGTTTTTTAATAAAAATCAGACTGTTTCTTGATCGATTGTAATTCATTTGCTTTTCAGAGGGCAAATCATTGACCGTTCCCTGCACAAAACCCCGTTTCATGAACCAGTGGGAAGTGCGGGTGGTAAGCACAAACAGGCGCTTGACACCCAGTGCACGTGCCTTGTTTTCGGCGTGACGCAGCAAAAGCTCGCCTTCGCCACCGCCTTGCCAGTCGGGGTGGACAATCAGGCAGGCCATTTCCGCCATTTTGGATTCAGGGTAGGGGGTAAGTGAGACGCAGCCATAAATAATACTGTCATGCTCTAGCACCGTGAACTTTTCCACATCGCGCTCAATGACATGGCGGCCACGGGGTACCAGGGTACCATCGGCCTCAAGCGGCTCAATCAGGCTCACAATGGCGCCAATGTCATCCACCGTGGCCGGACGCAGGTCGTCCAGGGTATCTTCAACCACCATGGCACCGACGCCATCGTGGGTAAAGTATTCAAGCAATATGCTGCCATCCAGCTCAAAGGGAATCAGGTGGGCCCGCTTGACCCCTTTTTTGACGGCATTGGAAGCATGTTGAAGAAAGGTGGAAGTGTCTTCATCAAGGTAACCTTGCCTGATAAGGTTTTCGGTGGCTTCACGGGCAATTTCCGTAATAACATTACCCTGCTGGTCTTTCAGGATACTGTTTTGCGTCATGAAAATTAATTTATCGGCCTGCAAGGCAATAGCAGTGCTGGTGGCCAGCTCTTCCATGGCCAGGTTAAAGGCTTCGCCTGTCGGAGAAAAACCAATGGGAGACATTAACAATACCGCACCATGGGAAATGATTTTTTCCATCGCCTTGAGGTCAAACTTACGTACCTTGCCCGAATGTTTATAATCAATGCCGTCAATCACGCCAATAGGCTGTGCCGTTACGAAATTACCCGAAATGATATGGATGTTGGCATTGGACATGGGCGTATTGGGCAGCCCCTGGCTGAAGGCGGCTTCAATATCAAGCCGGATTTCACCTGCCGCCTCTTTGGCACACTCCAGTGCCTCGGGGCTGGTGGGTTCTATGCCGCGGCCAAACTGATGGTCAAAGCCTTTGAGCCGAAGCTGTTCGTTGACCTGGGGCAGGGAGCCATGTACCAATACCAGATGAACACCCAGGGCACTTAGCAGGGATAAATCCTGGATCAGGGGGTTAAGGGCGCCCGCCTGTACCAGGTCGCCGCCAAAACCCACCACAAATGTTTTGCCGCGTAGCGTATGCACATAAGGGGCAACCTCACGAAACCATCGGACAAATTGCGCCGGGGCGAATTCAGGGGCGTCTAGGGCGGAATAGGTTTCGGGTTCGTTTGTGCTCATGGCGTTCAGTTTATAATCCTGTAAAATTTAAAAAGGAATCGGGTCCGGCTTTGATTAAAAAGACAAGGCAAAATTATAATGTCGGATACATTAAAAGATAGATTATTTATGCAAAAAAATGTTGTTTCAAGCCCCCGTGGCCAAAAAGAAATGCCGCCAGAGCAGGCTCCTGTCCGTTTGCCACCACCCATCAGCTACCCCGAAGACCTTCCGGTTAGCGCTAAAAGGGCGGAAATAGCCAAAGCCCTGCAAG
>JAAYHN010000098.1 GCA_012735395.1 Alcaligenaceae bacterium
GCAGGCAATTTCAGTTCGACGGCAAACTGGGCAACAGTAATACTGGGCATTAGGCTCTCTCTTCCCTTTCACAACAATTCAATAACATTCAATAGGCAATCTGTTTAAAACTGTAGATATGAAGATTATTTATCATCTTCATCAAACCAGTGGGCACGAGCCCTGATAATCAACTCGCCAGCTTCTTCATCAGACAGACCGGTCATTTCTGACAGTTCATCGGTTGAAAGCTCGGCAAGATCATCCCGTGTATGAACACCACCCTCTGCCAATTTGGCAATGAACTCGGAGGTTAACCCTTCCATGTCCAGTAAATCCTGGGCAGTTTCAACACGTTCTTCCTGTGCGATCGCTTCAGTTAACAAAGCGGTACGGGCACGGGTACGCAACTCATTCACGGTATCTTCATCGAAAGCTTCAATTTCTTCCAGTTCCTGAATAGGTACATAGGCGACTTCTTCAAGACCGGTAAAACCTTCATCGATAAGGATGTCAGCAACCTCTTCATCGACATCGAGTTTATCGATAAATATGGATCGCAACGCCGCACGCTCTTCTTCCTGGCGGTTACGGTTTTCTTCGGGCGTCATGATGTTGATTTGCCAACCCGTGAGATCGGACGCCAAACGGACATTCTGGCCCCGTGAACCAATCGCTTTGGGAAGGTTTTCGGAGTCGACCACGACATCCATTGCGTGCTTTTCTTCATCGACCAGGATGGACTCAACGTTGGCCGGTGCCAGCGCACCGATCACGAACTCTGCCGGATCATCGGACCACAGAACGATATCCACCTGCTCTCCGCCCAATTCGTTACGGACAGCAGTTACACGTGAACCACGCATACCAACGCAGGTACCAATAGGGTCGATTCGTTTATCGTAAGCAACTACCGCAATTTTGGCACGCATCCCCGGATCGCGGGCAGCAGCCTTGATTTCAAGCAGTCCCTGTTCAATTTCAGGCACTTCGTTTTCAAACAATTCACGAATGAATTCAGGTGCCGTACGTGAAAGCAGGATTTGCTGGCCACGGGCCGCACGATCCACCTTGGCAACCCAGGCACGGACCCGGTCACCAATACGGAAGTTTTCTTTGGGAATCATTTCGCTGCGCGGCAACCGTGCTTCTATTTTCCCTGTTTCAATAATGACATCGCCTTTATCAAGACGTTTGATCGTGCCGGAAACAATGCTTTCACCACGATCAAGGAAGTCATCCAAAACCTGCTCACGCTCGGCGTCACGAATTTTTTGTAAAATTGCCTGTTTGGCTGCCTGTGCACCAATACGGCCAAATTCGACGGGCTCAAGCGGCTCTTCTATGTAATCATCTACCTGAATACCCGGCTTGATATCCTGGGCATCACTGTATAGCTCTTGACGATCGGGTTCTTGCAAACCTGCCTCATCGGGCACAACCAGCCAACGGCGATAGCCTTCATGCGCTCCCGTTGCCCGATCAATCGTTACACGGATATCGGCATCTTCTTTAAACCGTTTTTTCATGGCTGAGGCCAACGCACTCTCGAGCGCACTAAAAACCACTTCACGTGTCACATTTTTTTCACGTGCTAACGCATCAACCAATAGAAGAATTTCGCGACTCATCGCTTTTTACCCTTGAAATCGAGAACTGGATCAAGCTTTGCTTTTTCTACATCTTCAAATGAGAAAACAATGACCTGAGTTTCGTTCTTTTTAACATCAAATTCCAGACAGAATTTCCCTGTCTGCGTTCCATCAGAGGCTGCTTCTTCACTGAGTACACCCGAGAAGACTTTGCGGTTATCGACAGCCTCACGCAATTTAATTTCCACACGTTCCCCGGCAAAACGTTTAAAGTCTGCCAACGTACGCAAGGGGCGATCTACACCAGGCGAACCGACCTCAAGGCGTTTGTAATCGATATTTTCAACTTCAAACACCCGGGATAATTGGCGGGACACCTGTTCACAATCTTCAATTCGAACGCCGCCATCACGATCTATCGTGACGCGCAGCAAACCAAACGCGGCGCGTTCGATATCCACCAGCTCGACCCCAAGGCCAGCTATTGCTTGTTCGGTAAGAGTATATAAATCAGCCATACAATAAAAAAATGGGCTTTTACAGCCCATTATTTATAAAAGTATTTATTTTATGCAAATTTCACATTAATTCATACTGAATATGAACCTTGGTTAAACAAATTTACGCAAAAAACACAACAACTTTTATATGTTCGTTCTATAAAGAAGTTGCAAAAATGGTTTATTAAACAAAAAATGTTTCAAAACAAAAAAGCTTTATTAAACATTTAGCAAAACCAGCTTAAAAACAATAATTGCAACTAGACAACCTATGATTATATCAAAAATATGAGAATTTTACTAAGTATTTGATAATTTACCAGTAAAACAACATATTATCGATTTAACGGCCGTTTCTGCCGCGCCCCACAAACCCCAAGCGCGACTCATGTGCCGCCGCACCTTTAGGCTGCCAATCCTCTTTGCGGCTGGTGGTTTTACGGGCCTGACCAACCACGCCCGGAGAGCGCGAAGCACGGGTGCTTTTCTTGGCCGGCCCTTTGGAGGGAGCTGCCGCATCACGAGCCTGGGCACCTTTACGGTTATACGGATTGGCACCACGTGGTTTACGTTGATTGTTATCAGCCACATACGAAGAAGGGCCACGACCATAATCAACCGCCGACTCGAACCCGGGCGGCATTGCATTATCGTGTGAAATAGGCTGACGCTGGCGCCCCCTGCCCACCCCGACATCTTCTTCTGTTTTCATGAGCCCCAAACGAACCATTAATGCCGTAACCAATGAAGAATCAAGCTCTTCCCAGCGACCGCGACGCAGATTCCTTGGCAGGACAACCTCGCCAAAACGCGTACGGATAAGGCGACTGACGGTCACCCCCGCCGCCTCAAACATGCGACGCACCTCACGGTTACGACCCTCCTGGATAGTCACGCGATACCAGCGGTTACTTCCCTCGCCACCAATATATTCGAGCGCACCAAAGGCAGCCAGACCATCATCAAGCTGAATTCCCTTAACCAGGGATTCACGCTGCGCATCGCCCAACTCACCCAGCACGCGAACCGCATATTCGCGCTCGTTACCATAACGGGGATGCATGAAACGGTTGGCAAGATCGCCTGATGTTGTAAAAATAAGCAAACCTTCGGTATTCAAGTCAAGGCGCCCGATAGAAACCCACTTGCCGGTACGCATTTTAGGCAAACGGGAAAATACCGTTGCACGGCCCTCGGGGTCATCGTGACTGACGATTTCTCCGGCCGGTTTATGATAAAGAATAACGCGTGGAGGACGTTTTGCATTTGGGCGCGCAACCAGGCGACCATTAACACGAACCGCATCATTCACGCCAACACGCTGCCCGATATGGGCAGGCTCACCATTGACAGAAACCCGCCCGGAAATAATGAGTTCTTCCATTTCACGACGCGAACCCACACCGGCATCAGCCAATACCTTGTGCAACTTGGGCATAACCGCATCACTGCTTAAGTATTTACCCAAACGCTGTTCCAGCTTGGCTGATTTATCAAGAAAAGCCAACGCATTATTCGCCTCGTTTTCATCAAACTGCTGGATATCATCTTGCGACAATCCCGGCATGTCCTGCCCCTGGGGTTTCGCCACCGTATTTTTACGGACAACCGGCTTGCGGGCCTTTTTAACGGCCGGCCTGGCAGGCTTGTTTGACACTTCAGGCGACACTGCCTCGGTGACCACCCTTTCTTTCTTGCCTTCGGCTACCGCATCTGCACGCCTGCGCCTGAAAGGCGTACGCAATTTACGACCCTTGCTTTTAACCTGGGCAGAATCTGGCTGCACATCCCCACCTGCGACAATCGTGACGGTTTCTGTTGTTGTATCCATATATTTGCTTGTTTGACCTTCTTCCGAAAGTGCTTCGGCATCGAAGTGAGCCGAATGATTCATGATTATGATTAGTAAACCCCGGACACCCATCAAAATGCCTGCCGGAGTTTTTTACTTACTATATTGCTCTTTATTTTTCAGTTGCACCCGGCCCAGCTTCCTGAGCGTCCGTGCCATCAGTTTGTTGAGTATCAACCAAACTCATTTGCATATTATTGCCATCTTCCTGAGTTGGGGCTTCATTTCCCAGAACCAGCCCGGACAGCTTTTCCTCTGCCAACAGAAGCACTTCATCTTCCGAGGCCAAGCCAGGCAATTCATCAAGCGCTTTTAATCCCAGATCATCGAGAAATTGTTTTGTGGTACCTAATAATGCCGGTCTACCAGGCGCATCCCTGTGCCCCAGCACCTCTATCCAGCCACGATCTTCTAACGTTTTAATGATTTGGGAAGAAACCGAAACACCGCGAATATCTTCTATGTCGCCACGTGTTACCGGTTGACGCCAGGCAATAATTGCCAGGGTTTCCATAACCGCCCTGGAATATTTGGGCGATTTTTCAGGATTAAGGCGTTCTAAATACTTTTGCATTGCGGGGCGACTTTGAAAACGCCACCCGCTTGCCAATTGTGCTAATTCTAAACCTTTATCTGCCCATTCGTCTTGCAATTTCATTAGTTGTTGCTTAATTACATCATTATTAACCCCATCACCCTCTGCAAACAATTTTGCCAATTCAGACACCCTCATTGGCTGCTCAGCACACAGTAGTGCGGTTTCCAGCACTTTTAATATTAAATTCCCTTCCATTATTCTTGTAACCAACCTGTTATTAATTCATTGATGGACTTGCATAATTATATCAGATTGGTTAATATTATTTATTCCAGACGCGGGGTGGAGCAGTCTGGCAGCTCGTCGGGCTCATAACCCGAAGGTCGTAGGTTCAAATCCTGCCCCCGCAACCATCTTTAGAAACGGCTCAACCGCATAA
>JAAYHN010000099.1 GCA_012735395.1 Alcaligenaceae bacterium
ACATTCACTGGATAACGAAATGGAATTTCCTGACGTGATTGGTGATGAAAAAATACTGGCACGTGAAATCAAGCGGCTGGAAAAACTCATGCACGATCATGCCCGTAACCTTGAGTTTGAACAGGCCGCAGCCGCTCGCGACAGCCTGACCCGTTTGAAACAAAAGGCACTCATGAGCTGATTGGTTTCTGGTATGGCCAGCCTGTCATATGTTCCTGCATGGCAGGTATTATTTAGCTATTGTTTAATACCCAGCCTTTTGGCCAGCTTATGCAGGTTGCTGGCATCCATATCCAGCAGCCTGGCAGCATTGGCCCAGTTATGATGGCTTTGCTCCAGCGCTGCAAGTATGAGGTCATGCTGGAAATTATTCAGTGCCGTTTTCAAAGGCTGGACTGGCGGTGGCGCTGCGGCAACCAAAGGTACGGGGGTATCAGGCTCACTATGAGGTTGCTGATAGCTGATGGGGTGGTTGGTAACGATATCCAGGTATTGGGGCTCAATGCTTAATATGGTGTTGCGTGGTGCCCCGGCGCTAATCATTTTGATGGCGGCACGGCTGATAATATGCTCCAGCTCACGCACATTACCGGGCCAATCGTAACTTAACAATGCCTGTTCCGCTTCTTTGGTCAGGCGAATGCCGCGCAAACCAAGGCGGGTGCGGTTGAATTCCAGAAAATGCCCCGACAATAACAATACATCTTTGTCCCGTTCCCTTAAGGGCGGGATATGGACAGGATAAACCGACAGGCGATGGAACAGGTCAATGCGGAAATTGCCATCCAGTGTGCTGGCTTTCAGGTCACGGTTGGTGGCTGCAATAATGCGGACATCCACTTTTTTTGATTTGTCGGCACCAAGACGCTGTATTTCCCCGTTTTGCAGCGTGCGTAATAATTTTGCCTGGATACTCAATGATAATTCACCCACCTCATCCAGGAATATCGTACCGCCATGTGCGGCTTCAAAGCGGCCAGGCCTTTCGGTTTCCGCACCTGAAAAAGCACCCTTGACATGACCAAATAATTCGCTTTCGGCCAGGTTTTCTGGCAAGGCGGCGCAATTAACATGGATCATGGGTTTATGGCTGCGTTTGGAGTGCTGGTGTATATGTTGGGCAAAAAGGTCTTTGCCAACACCGGTTTCCCCCAATAGCAAAACCGGTAAATCGGAGCTGGCAATAACATTGAGTTCCTGCATTAATTTGCGAATGGACTCGCTTTGCCCGATGATTTCCTGCCCGGTTTTCAGGGCCGTGTTAGTGCCCGAGGTAATACTGAGCTGGCGCAGGTTCTTGTTTTCTCTTTCAAGCTGGGTGATGCGAATGCAGGTCTGGATGAGCAGGGCATATTTGGCGATGATGCCTAGCGACTCTTCGGTAAAGGTATCTTCAACCGCATCCAGTGTGATGGCTCCCCATAATTTACCCTCGATATACAGGCTCATGCCCAGGCAATCATGCACCAATAAGGGCTCACCGGCACGGCCATCCATCAGGCCATCGTAAGGGTCTGGCAAAGGGGTATGGGGCTCAAACAGGATGGGATCCCGTTTGGACAGGATGGCGGCAAAACGGGGGTGTTCGGCTATTTTGAAACGACGCCCCAGTGCTTCATGAACCAGGCCTTTGGCAGCCACCAGCCTTAAGGTATCGTCTTCAATGGCCAATAAGCCAACAGCACCGCAATTAAACAGGCTTTGAATGGTTTGCACCAGCCTTTGCAACCTGAGTGCGCTGGGAAGTTCATCATTCATGTCTGCAAGCATACCAAATAACATGGTTATTTTTACCCTTTTTATGGTTAATTTTACCCTTTCGTGATTGGGTATTATATACCATGAAAATTATAATGCACTAATAAATCAGGTAAAAATATTCTGGCACGGAACTTGCTTAATGGTGATTGTAATATTAGTTCACAGGAGTACACACCATGAGTGCGGTATTTAAAAAGATAAGGGAATCCGGGCAGGAACCGGCAATTATCCAAAAACTGAAGTTGGATAGCGTTCAGCCAGGGGTTCTGATTCCATACCTTCAGACCCATTTTCATGACAAACACCGGGCGCAATTGCCCGAGCTGATAGCGTTGGCAAGAAAAGTGGAAATGGTGCATGAAGATGAGCAGGATTGCCCCACCGGGCTGGCCGATATTCTGACAAATATCTGGCAAGAATTGGATAGCCACATGCTGAAAGAAGAAAGGGTGCTGTTTCCCATGCTGTTAAAGGGCATGAAGGAAATGGCGCGCGCTCCGATTTCAGTCATGTTGCTTGAGCATACGCAGCATGAAGAGGGCATTGAGCAGTTAATGAAGGTAACCCGTAACCTGACTTTACCTGACAGTGCCTGTGGTTCATGGGAGAACTTATATTCAGGAATAGGGGAGTTTGTAGAAGATTTACTGACACATATTGAACTGGAAAACGAAGTCTTGTTTAAATAAAGATGAATTTCCGACTGGCACTGGCTATTAATGAAGCATAACGCCATCACAGTTAATTAAAGGAATCAAAAATGGGTAGTTATAAAAAATTATGGTGGACTCTGATCGCAGTACTTGCGGTTACGTTCAGTATTTTGGGGTATTTCGGTGCCGAAGTTTATCGGCAGGCACCGCCTATTCCGGGTAAAGTGGTTACGGCATCAGGTGATGTTGTATTTACCAAAGAGGATATTCTTGACGGGCAAACCGCCTGGCAATCTGCCGGCGGCATGCAGGTTGGTTCTATTTGGGGGCATGGCGCATTACAGGCACCCGACTGGACTTCAGACTGGCTGCACCGTGAACTTCTGGCATGGCTTGACCTTGCCTCACGCGATGCTTACGGTATTCCTTATGAGCAGACCTCAGAAGAGCAAAAAGCGATTCTGAAAGTCCAGTTGAAAAAAGAATATCGCACCAATACCTATAATGCGGAAACCGATGAAATGCTGGTATCTGACCGTCGTCTTGTGGCGATGAAAGATACCGCTGATTATTATGTTTCTTTATTTGGCGACGATCCGGCGCTTGACGGTTCCCGTGAAAGCTTTGCCATGAAAACCAATACGCTGCCACTGGAAGCTGACCGGTTCGACATGGCCAAGTTTTTCTTCTGGACAGCATGGGCCGCCTCTACAGACCGCCCCGAGTATTATGCGACTTATACCAATAACTGGCCACATGAGCCGTTGATTGACAACGTCCCAACCGCTGAAAACATTATCTGGTCTATTGTCAGTGTAATTGTATTGATTGCAGGTGTCGGTTTCCTGGTATGGGGCTGGGCATTCCTTCGCAAGGAAGATCATGAAGAAATCAAGGCCCCCATTAAAGATCCAATCACCAGTTTTGCATTGACGCCGTCACAGAAAGCATTGGGTAAATATTGCTTCCTGGTGGTTGCGCTGTTCGTGTTCCAGGTATTCCTGGGTGGTGCGGTGGCACACTATACCGTTGAAGGTCAAACTTTCTATGGTATTGAGCTGTCAAAATGGTTCCCGTATTCATTATTAAGAACCTGGCATTTGCAAACAGCCCTGTTCTGGATTGCTTCCGGTTTCCTGGCTGCCGGCCTGTTCCTGGCACCGATTATCAATGGCGGTAAAGACCCAAAATACCAGAAACTGGGTGTGGATATCCTGTTCTGGGCATTGGTCGTGCTTGTTGTTGGCTCTTACCTTGGCAATTACCTGGCTATTTCCCATATTATGCCCAGAGAACTTAATTTCTGGTTCGGGCATCAGGGGTATGAGTATCTTGAGCTTGGCCGTTTCTGGCAAATTGTTAAGTTCCTTGGCGTTGCCTTCTGGCTTGTATTGATGATGAATGGCGTTGTCAGTGCATTCAGGCAAAAAGGCGATAAAAACCTGTTGGCACTGTTTACCGCCTCTTGCATTGCCATTGGCCTGTTCTACGGCACTGGTCTGTTCTATGGTGAGCGCACCCATATTACTGTGATGGAATACTGGCGCTGGTGGGTGGTTCACCTGTGGGTGGAAGGCTTCTTTGAAGTGTTCGCAACCACCGCATTGGCTTTCATTTTCTCTTCAATGGGCCTGGTTTCCAAACGCATGGCAACAGCTGCCAGCCTGGCTTCCGCCTCATTGTTCATGCTGGGTGGTGTACCCGGAACCTTCCATCACCTGTATTTTGCAGGTACCACAACACCGGTTATGGCCGTTGGCGCTTCTTTCAGTGCGCTTGAAGTTGTACCTTTGGTTGTACTTGGCTATGAAGCCTGGGAAAACTGGAGCCTGCGCTACAAAGCAACATGGATGGATAAAATCCATTGGCCATTGATGTTCTTTGTGGCTGTGGCTTTCTGGAATATGCTGGGTGCCGGTGTGTTTGGTTTCATGATTAACCCACCCATCTCTCTTTACTATATCCAGGGCCTGAACACGACAGCCGTTCACTCCCATGCTGCCCTGTTTGGTGTTTACGGATTCCTTGCACTGGGCTTTGTATTGCTGGTGTTGCGTTATATCCGTCCGAATATGGTCTTTAATCATGGTCTTATGAAAACCTCTTTCTACTGCCTGAATATCGGTCTGGTTTTAATGATTGTTACCAGCCTGCTGCCTATCGGCATTATCCAGTTCCATGCCAGCGTAAGCGAAGGCATGTGGTATGCCCGCAGCGAAGGCTTCCTGCAACAGGATATCCTGGAAACATTGCGCTGGATCCGCACCTTTGCCGACATCGTCTTTATTGTTGGTGCATTGGCGGTGGCATGGCAGGTGGTACTGGGTGTGTTTGGCAAGTCTGAACAAACCGAAGCGGAAGCTGCCTATGCCTCATAAACTGAAATCCATTCTTTAAAAGGAGTAAGGGCCTGGCTATTTTGTCAGGCCTTTTTCATATCTGCTTACGGGTTTTTTCCTGGGAGTCGGATGAAATGCGGTCACTTCACGGGTAAAATGCAATATGACAATTCATTTTTAACTTTGGTAACTGTTCAGAAGGGCGAGCTTGATGTAGACTTTTGAACTTGCCGCCCAGTCTTGAAAGCGGTTTATCCGTAGATACAATTTATAAAAAACAACATGCGTTTGTCCCTGACCTCTAAAATTCTTATCGGTATTATTTTGCTTTTTACGCTTGCTTCAGTTGCAATTGTTGGGCAGCTTGAGCAAAAATTTGCACTGGAAGCCGTCAAAATACGGCAGGCCTCTGAAAAACATAACGAAGCGATTGTTAATTCATTAACAAATATGACCCAGAATGTCACTTTTACACCAGGACAACCCGCAGAAATATTTACCGGCTATATTATGGGGGCAGGGTACTCGGCCTATCAGTTCCGTGCAGCACAAAACCAGACCTTGAGAGTCAACCTGAAGGCGGATGACACTATCGATCTGGTTTTGTTTGGACCTGAAACGCAAATCCTTGAACGGGACACCGATTTTACAATCCCTTTGGACGGGCTTTATGAACTCAGGGTGATGTTCAAGGAAGAAATAGAGCTGCAACAGGAAAAAGCCGCGCTTGATAATACAGCGCAGGCAACTCCCTATACCGTTATATTAAACCTGAAATAATAACAGTGCGTTTATTTCCCGGCCTGTTTCTTTTCTCCGCCAAGAGCGGAAACCAGGTCGGCCATTAAATTAGACAATTCAGCACACATCAACACCATATCGGCATCAAAGCGTTCGGCGTCATCCATATTTGAGAAGTCTGTGTTCTCTTTAAGAATGTCCAGCGGGGTAACCCGTTTGATATCCAGTGACTCATTCAGCACAAATGAAACCTTGTCAGCCCAGGTAAGGGCAAGGCGGGTACATTGTTTACCAGACTGGATATGCTTGACAACGTCTTCCTTTTCGGGCGTTTGGCGAACATAACGAATGGTGGCACGGTTTTCGGCACTGGAACACAGCTCTGCATCCTGGTCAATGCTGAAATTGGCGGGCGCTTCGTCTTGTACCAGCCATTCGGTCATGGCCGCAGAAGGGGATTGCTCGGTAAACAGGCTTTGAACAGGTAAAGGGTCCAGTATTTTTGCCAGCATCCCAATGACTTCGTCTGATTTCGCCGCCGCTGCAGCATCAATAACCAGCCAGTGGTTTTTGGTGTCAATCCAGACATTGGTGTCACGGAAAATGCTGAAAGCCTTGGGCAGCAATTCGTCGGTAACCTGTTCCTTGATTTCCTTGATTTGCTTGCGGCCCGGTTTATAACCTTGCTGTTCTTCAATTTCCAGGGCCCTGGCCTTGGTGAACTGGTTGATAACGGTTGCCGGCAACAGCTTCTTTTCTACCCGCAGTGACAACAGGTATTGCCCATTGATGGCATGCACCAAAGAACCATTATCACAAGGGGAAACCCAACCCATGGTTTGCATATCCGAGCGGTTCCCTGGCTGAAAAAGCTGTTTTTCAAGCTTGGCTTCGAGATCCTGGACCGAGATTTCCCAGGCGGCTGCTAGACGAAAGACTTTCAGGTTTTTAAACCACATATTTTTCTGCCAAAAGTATCGATTTTAACGTAAGAGAATAAAAAAAACCTGCCAGGATTACTGGCAGGCAAATACGGGATACTTGTACAGCGCAAAATTGCGGGGCGCTGTACAATACTGCGCATTGAATACTGCTGAAAGGGTATTAATACCCTGGCAAGGTAAACAATGTGCATATTGCAACTATAAGGATTTCATCTGACGATGTCCTGAACAGCCCATTTAAAAGTTGTTTTTTGTTATTTAAAACCGGCAAATATGTAAATAATGTCATTACTGTCTATTTATACAGTATAATTTAATGCGATAATAAGCAATTGAATTTATTTTGAAGTCACCCAATTAAGGACCCTCCATGGACGACAAACAATCCAAAGCAGCATCAGCAGAACGCGCCAAGGCCCTGTCAGCCGCCTTGTCGCAAATAGAAAAACAGTTTGGCAAAGGCTCTGTCATGCGCTACGGCGACAACGAGATAGCGCACGACATCAAGGTTGTTTCAACCGGTTCACTGGGGCTGGATATCGCACTGGGTGTTGGCGGCTTGCCACGTGGCCGTGTCATTGAAATCTATGGCCCTGAATCTTCCGGCAAAACCACACTTACCCTGCAGGTCATTGCAGAAATGCAAAAAACGGGTGGCACCTGCGCCTTTATCGACGCAGAACACGCGCTGGATGTCCAATACGCCTCAAAACTGGGTGTCAACTTAAGCGATTTGCTTATTTCCCAGCCCGATACCGGCGAACAGGCCCTTGAAATCACCGACGCCCTGGTGCGTTCCGGCTCGGTAGACCTTATTGTGATTGACTCGGTTGCCGCCTTAACTCCTCGTGCTGAAATCGAAGGCGATATGGGCGATAACCTGCCCGGTTTGCAGGCCCGCTTAATGAGCCAGGCCCTGCGCAAGCTTACCGCTTCCATCAAGCGCACCAACTGCATGGTTATCTTCATTAACCAAATCCGCATGAAAATCGGTGTCATGTTTGGCAGCCCCGAAACCACCACCGGTGGTAATGCGCTTAAATTCTATTCTTCCGTCCGCCTGGATATCCGCCGTATTGGTTCTATCAAAAAAGCAGACGAAATCATTGGTAATGAAACCCGTGTCAAAGTGGTTAAAAACAAAGTGGCACCACCCTTCAAACAGGCAGAATTCGACATCATGTATGGTGCCGGTATCTCCCGCGAAGGCGAAATCATTGACCTGGGCGTACAGGCCGGTGTGGTAGACAAGGCCGGTGCATGGTACAGCTATAACGGCAATAAAATCGGGCAGGGCAAAGACAACGTCCGCGAATACCTGAAAGCCAACCCCGAAATGGCCATTGAAATTGAAAACAAAGTCCGCGAACACCAGGGCATTATTTCCAGGGCCAATACCGTCACGCCAACTGCCGAAGAACTGGAAGATGCCGACGAAGGCTAAGCCATAAAAGGCAGCGTGCAGGTTTCAGGCTCCGAGCCACTCGTTCCCGTGCTTTAAACTAGCCCTAAAAAGTTACTCGTTCCCATGCTCCAGCGTGGGAACGCATATCAAATGAATCGAAATTATTTTAATGATTTAGATGCCTG
>JAAYHN010000100.1 GCA_012735395.1 Alcaligenaceae bacterium
AAAGCCTGAAGGAACTGGACCGTTTTATCAATGCGATGATTTCAATCCGCAAAGAGATTGAGCAGGTAGAAAAGGGTAAGGTTGATGCACAGGATAATGTGCTAAGCAATGCACCCCATACGGCCCGGATGTTGCTGGCTGATACCTGGGAGCATGGCTATTCACGCAATGAGGCGGCTTATCCGCACTCGGTTTCACCGGAAAGCAAGTATTGGCCACCAGTAGCCCGGGTGGATAATGCTTACGGAGACCGGAATCTGGTGTGCACTTGCCCACCGCTTGAAGATTACGTTTAAGTGTTTTAGTGCATCCGGTACGGGCGAGTACTCGCTCCCATGCTCTGAAGTGAGACTCCAACGTTTGAATAGGTGTCCAACTTTTTGGGGGCAGTTTACTCCTGCGTGGGAGTAAATACGGGCAATGGCGTCAATCCCATGTTTCTTCTGCAGAAAGCGGAATCATCATTCAGCTTTGCTCCGACGCCGCTGCGCGCCGAAGTCGCTGCATCTGAACGATGATTCCGCTTTTTGGCGCCTTTACCCGTTTCCATGCTTCAGTGTGGGAATGCATACAACAATGACATCAATAGCCGCTTTCTTCTGTAAAAACGGATTCATCACCCAAATTCGTCCCGACGCTGCAGTGGTTAAATGGATTTCCCTGCCCGGGGAGAGGGTTTGGGCTTTTTAGCCAGTGGATTCTAGTAGAATGTTGGATTAATCGTTAATTGACAATTTCTCGTTCCCACGCTCTCTTCGTGGGAATGCATAATCCGGGCCGATAGCGGCTTTGGGTTAGTCGTTTTTCAGGGTTCCGAATATGCAGTGCACAGTCGAATGGAATGGCCCGGAGGGCATGCTTTTTGTTTCTAGAACCGGTAGTGGCCACGTGGTGGCCATGGACGGGGCGCCCGAGGGCGGTGGTAATAACCTGGCACCGCGCCCGATGGAAATGATTTTAACGGGGGCGGCAGGCTGTGCGGCTTATGATGTGGTGCTTATTCTGAAGCGCAGTCGCCAGGAAGTATTGCATTGTAATGTTGCGATTGATGGTGAGCGGGCCGAGACAGACCCCAAGGTATTTACCAAAATTCATTTTGTGTTTACCGTGAAAGGTAAGGGCTTGTCTGAAAAGGTGGTTGAGCGCGCGGTTAATTTGTCGCATACCAAGTATTGTTCTGCGGTTGCCATGCTGGAAAAGACAGCCGAAATTACTCATGAAATCAAAATCCTGGAGGCCTAGTTCCCATGCGCCAATATGAAGACTTCATGCGGCATGTGTATGAAAACGGTGTCAGCAAAACCGATCGCACCGGTACGGGCACCCGTTCGGTGTTCGGTTACCAGATGCGTTTTAACCTGGCCGAAGGCTTTCCCATGGTGACCACCAAAAAGCTGCATACCAAAAGTATCTTCATAGAACTGTTATGGTTTTTGCGTGGTGACTCCAATGTGAAGTGGCTGCAAGAGCGGGGCGTTAGCATTTGGGACGAATGGGCCGATGAAAACGGCGATCTTGGTCCGGTCTATGGGGTACAGTGGCGCTCCTGGCCTACGCCCGATGGCAAACACATAGACCAGATTTCCCAGGTTATAGGGCAAATTAAAACCAATCCCGATTCCCGTCGCATGATTGTCTCGGCCTGGAACGTGGCTGAAATTGGTAATATGAAACTGCCTCCCTGCCATGCGTTCTTCCAGTTTTATGTCGCCGAGGGTAAACTTTCCTGCCAGTTGTATCAGCGCAGTGCCGATATTTTCCTGGGTGTTCCCTTCAATATTGCCAGCTACGCCTTGCTAACCCATATGGTGGCGCAGCAGTGTGATCTGGAAGTAGGGGAATTTATCTGGACGGGGGGTGACTGCCACCTGTACAGCAACCATCTGGAACAGGTTGAGCTGCAACTGTCGCGTGAGCCATTCCCTTACCCGGAACTTAACATCAAACGCAGGCCCGATTCCATTTTCGATTACGAATATGAAGATTTTGAAATCATCGGCTACCAGCACCACCCACACATCAAAGCACCGGTTGCGGTTTGATTCATTCAATTCATTTAACAGATATGACTTCTTTAAACCTGATTGTTGCCTACACCGATAACAGGGTCATAGGTAAAGATAACGACATGCCCTGGCACTTGCCGGGTGACCTGGCCAATTTCAAAAAAACTACCCTGGGCTGCCCCATTATTATGGGCCGTAAAACCTGGGAGTCCCTGGGCCGTCCCTTGCCGGGCCGGCGCAATATCGTCATTACCCGTAACGCAAATTATCAGGCCACAGGGGGGGAATGCGTATCTACCCTGGAAGAGGCCGTGGCTGCGGCAGGTAAAGACAGCCCTGAAAATATATTCATTATTGGCGGAGAGCAAATATTTCGCCTGGGGCTGGCAGTGGCAAACAAGGTTTATGCCACTGAAATTCACGCGCATATTGATGG
>JAAYHN010000101.1 GCA_012735395.1 Alcaligenaceae bacterium
GCGGCTTGAGCTTGAGTACTTGAAAACGGATAAAATATTATCCGATCATTGCATCCTGTCAACTGTGGTGGTGTTTGGCAGTGCCCGTATTAAATCACCGGAAGAAGCACAAGAAAAGGTGGAGCAGGTGCGTAAAATGCTTGAAATTTCACCTGATGACGGGGTATTGATTAATGCCTATAAAAAAGCAAAAAACCAGTTAAAAAACGCGCATTATTATGAACAGGCCATCCAGTTTTCAAAAATGATTTCCGCTCATTTCCAGCAACACGGGAAATGCCATTATGTCATTACCACAGGCGGTGGGCCGGGTATTATGGAAGCGGCCAATCTGGGGGCTTTTGAATCAAATGCACGTTCAATCGGTTTGAATATAACCTTGCCGTACGAGCAAACCCCCAACCCGTTTATTACACCTGAACTGGCCTTTCGCTTTCATTATTTTGCCATCAGGAAAATGCATTTTCTTGTCAGGGCAAAAGCATTGGTGGCTTTTCCGGGCGGTTTTGGCACATTGGATGAATTATTTGAAGTGTTAACTTTAGTCCAGACTAAAAAAATGGAACCCATTCCTATTATTTTGTTTGGTTCTGAATTCTGGAACCGGGCCATCAATTTTGATTTTCTGGTAGAAGAGGGCATGATCCACGAAAATGACATGAAGCTGTTTTCAATTGTGGATTCAGTTGATGAGGCTTTTACCATGCTGCAGTATTTTTTTGCCGAGCACATGTAATTGACAGTGGTTGCCTTGTTTTTAGGGTGCCAGCCAATGAACCTGGTTTACTTTCTGAAACCAATTGTCATTATCGTAACTCCAGCCCTTGGCTGGAGTTGGCGTTTTAGGCACATGCTATTTAGCCCTAAACAACAAAGACTATTTATTACGGCACTCGATATTACCATCGACACGGTTATTGCTGCCTTTCAGGCGGGTGCCGTCTTCGCATACGATATTGCCATCGACTGCAGTACCGCTTACCGTCAATGAGGGTGTATAAGTTTTGGCTTCAATATTGCCATCAATGCGGCTATTGCTGATATGGATTTGGCTTGCGCCTTCGGAAATGACATTGCCATCAATTTTGGCACCATTCATTCTTAATGATGCCCGCCTGTGAACCTCGATGTTTCCGTCAACACGGGTGCCGTTTAATGCGCATGAGGCACCATTTGGCACCTTGATGTTGTCATCAATGCTTCGGCTGCCTATTGACCCTTCACAAATAAAATCGTCAGCAAGAGCAGGTTGTGCAAAACAAAATAAAGCGGCTGTTGTGGCAAGAATCAGGCTTAAACGTTTTTTCATTATTTTCCCGTATAAGTAAAAAATTGAATTGAATGGACCAGATAAGGCTTATTACCGGTCCGGGCTGTTGTTGATATAAGGTGATTATATTCATTAAAGGCAAAGCGAAAGCCTTTTGACACGTAACTGTATGCCTATATCGTTACTTGTTATGTAGCGTTATGTAGCTGCCATGAAGATAGGGGTACAAATAAATATAAATTATCAACTTTACATAATATACATTATGCGTATTATGTGGATATTGAAAGAGCATTAAAAATATGTGCTGGCCAGACAAAACGTCCGCTGGAATGCGGACGAATCACAGCTTTATATTTTATATTCCAGTATCTAGGCATCGGGTGGCAATACTGTACGAACCCGGGCTATAAATTGATGGAACTCTTCCATGTAGTTTTTCAGGAATGTTTCGGTTGATTCATTGCTTACTTTACCGTCTTCTGTAATGAGACCTTCCTTAAACTGGATATAGGCTTCGGGTGCGTTCATTTGCGGAGAATTGCAAAAGCTGAGTAAACCGCGAAGATGTTGCTGGGCAACTGCTGTTCCGATCGCCCCCGGTGAGGTGCCAATTACCGCTGAAGGTTTATGGGTAAAGGAATTCTGCCCATATGGGCGGCTGGCCCAGTCGATCGCGTTTTTTAACCCGCCTGGAATGGAACGGTTATATTCTGGTGTAATAAACAGTATGGCATCTACTTCAGCAATGGCTTTTTTGAATTCACGTGCGGATGGCGGAAAATCGGCATCATAGTCATAACTGTAAGACGTCAATCAAGCCCTGGGCCAGGAAAAAGAAGCGGTATCAATCTCTTGAAAAAGGTTTCCCGTTAAAGTCAACCGTAACCAGATTGCCGTCGAGCTGTCCCATGCCGGGTGAGTTCAACGGCATTCCGGGTGCGGCAACGCCCTTCTCCGATGCATCTGCCAGTAATTTATTCACGGCATTGGCCGGTACGTGCCCTTCTATGATTTGGCCGGTTTCATTAATAACCGCGGTATGACAGGAAGCCAGCTCATAAGGAACGCCCAGCTTTTGCTTGATTGCCGCCATTTCAGTTGATTTAATTGATTTGACCTTGAAACCAGACGCTTGCATATGGGCAGTCCAACCATCGCAGCAACCACAGTTCGGGTCTTGGAAAACGGTGATGCTATTATGATTGCCGGCGGCATGCGCCATGGTAACTGATGAAAAAACCATAAGCGCGAACGCCATAATTCTTTTGTTTATTTTTGTCATAAATGTATAAGCCCCATATTTGACAGTTGTTGATAAACCATACTCGTTATATGGTATTTATCCTGATAGCAGGTGAACAGTGCATTCATTATACTTAAGCCTCAAATTCAGGAGACGAAAATCAAGATGAGAAAAGCACTTTTATTAACAACAGCCATTGGCAGCTTATCATTAAGTGGCCTGGGCCATGCTGCGGCAAATTACCCCAACCAGCCCATCCGGGTCATTGTTCCCTTTGCACCCGGGGGCTCTACCGATATCGTAACGCGTATTGTTTCCCAGGAAATGTCAAAAATTCTTGGGCAAACCCTGGTTGTTGAAAACAAAGGTGGTGCAGGTGGTGCCATTGGTGCAGCCGAGGCGGCACGTGCCAAACCCGATGGTTATACGCTTTCCGTTGCCACTGTATCCACCATGGCAATTAACCCGGCTTGCCGGCCAAATGACCTGCCCTATGATGCTGCCAAAGATTTCGCTCCTGTCAGTAATTTTGTCAATACGCCTAATGTACTGGTCATTAACCCCAACGTTCCGGCCAATAATTTTAATGAGTTTGTAGAGATCATTAAAAAAGAGCCTGCCAAATATACCTATGCCAGCCCCGGTATATGCAGTATTGGAAACTATAATGGTGAAGCATTCAAACTGGCTGCCAATGCAGACTTAAGGCACATTCCTTATAAAGGATCAGGTCCTGCTGTCGCCGATACCCTGGGTGGCCAGGTAGACAGCCTGTTTGATAATCTTCCCTCTTCCATGCCCCATATCCAAACCGGCAAATTAAAAGCCATGGTTGTTGCCTGGCCCGAACGCATGAAAGATATTCCCGAGGTCCCCACCTATGCCGAAATGGGTTACCCCGAATTAAATCATGGTGTTTTCTATGGTTTGCTGGCGCCGGCAGGAACACCCAAAGAAATTATTGAAAAATTGAACAAGGCAACCAAAGAAGCCCTGGAAGTACCGCAGGTTATTGCTGCCCTGGAAAAACAGGGGGCTTTCCCCGCCGCCAATACACCTGAAGAATTCACCAAACAAATTCAGGAAAATTATGAAATGGCCAAAACGGTGGTGGAAAAAAGTAATTTGAAAATGGAATAAATCCTGTCACCCTGCCCTGCATCAAACCATCATGAATGCAGGGCAGTTTTTTGCATGTTATCCAGGCCGTATGTGTGGTACAGAAAATAATATAACACCGCCTGATTGGCACTTATTCCGCCTATCCGATAGAATGGTTTGTTTCAACATTTTCCATTCATTTCAAACGATTAAATGTCAGCGCCTGCCTCATCTTCCTATTCCCAGTCAGTGGGAATTATTGCATTAATTGCTTCCATGGCGTCTTTATGCATTGGTACTTCATTTGCCAAATCATTATTTTCAGAAGTGGGTGCACAAGGTACCACAACCTACCGCCTCGTGTTCTCTGCCTTGATTTTATGGCTTATCTGGCGGCCATGGCGCTTTAAGCTTAACCGTAAAGATGCGGGTATTATTGCTTTATATGGCTTATCGCTTGGAGCCATTAATTTTCTGTTCTACATGGCGCTCAGAACCATACCCTTGGGCATTGCGATTGCCATCGAATTTCTGGGCCCTTTGACACTGGCTTTGCTCTCTTCCCGCCAGAAAATAGATTTTTTATGGATTGCTCTGGTTGCTGCCGGTCTGGTAATGCTGATTCCGCATCAAGAGGCTGCCGCTTCCCTTGACCCGGTTGGGGTCGCTTATGCCATTGCCGCTGCGGTTTGCTGGGCCTTGTATATTATTTTTGGCCAAAGAACACGTAATATTCACCCCGGACAGGCTTCTTCACTGGGTATTACCGTTGCGGCATTGGCTGTCCTGCCATTTGGCGTAGATTACGCAGGGAGCAGTTTACTAAACCCTTCCCTGCTTATGCTGGGGCTATTGGTGGGCATCCTGTCCAGTGCCATCCCCTATTCCCTTGAAATGATTTCCCTGCATGCCCTGCCACGTAAAACCATGAGTATCCTGCTTAGCCTTGAGCCTGCCATGGGCGCTTTGGCGGGTGTTATTATTTTGCATGAGCATCTAAATATACAGCAGTGGCTGGCCATCATTTTTATAGTGAGTGCTTCCATTGGCTGTGCCGCTACGTCACGCAGTCCGCTCCGTGATGAACTGGAGAACAAAACAGCATGAATAATACCAACGTTATTTATTCGTTTTCAGCGCTTAAACCGGATGGCTCCATATTGGATTTTTCCACCCTGAAAAATAAAGTTATCCTGGTGGTTAATGTGGCTTCAGAGTGTGGTTTTACACCCCAATATAAAGGGCTGCAAGCGCTTTACCAAACTTATCGCGACCAGGGGTTGGAAATTATTGCTTTTCCCTGTAACCAGTTTGGTAAACAAGAACCCGGCAGCAATGCTGAAATAGCCTCTTTTTGCCAGTTGAATTATGGTGTCAGCTTCACGCTCATGAGCAAGATAGAGGTTAACGGGAAAAATGAGCATGCGCTTTACCACTGGCTTAAAAGCAGCAAGCGTGGCATATTGGGTAGCAAAAGAATCAAGTGGAATTTTACAAAATTCCTGATAAACCGTCAGGGTGAAGTTGTCAAGCGTTATGCACCCACAACCAAACCTGAACAAATGGAAACTGATATTAAGGAAGCATTGTCATGATTGACCTTTATTACTGGACCACACCAAACGGGCATAAAATTACCATGTTCCTGGAAGAAACCGGGCTTGAATATAACGTTATACCGGTCAATATCGGCAAAGGAGAACAATTCAATCCTGAGTTCCTGAAAATAGCGCCCAATAACCGGATCCCGGCCATTGTAGATCAACACCCCATTGACAGCGGAGAGCCTATCCCTATTTTTGAGTCGGGCGCCATTTTGCATTATCTTGCCAACAAGACAGGCCAGTTTCTTTCCCCTGATATCAGAATCAGGACAGAAACCCTGCAATGGTTATATTGGCAAATGGGTGGTCTTGGGCCAATGGCTGGCCAGAACCATCACTTTTCCCAGTATGCGACTGAAAAAATTCCCTATGCAATCGAGCGCTACCGTAATGAAACCAACCGTTTATACGGTGTTTTAAACAAACACCTGGCAGACCGGGTTTTTATTGCCGGGCAGTATTCCATTGCGGATATGGCCTGCTATCCCTGGATTGTGTCACACGAAAAACAGGGACAGAACCTTGATGATTTCCCGCACCTGAAACGTTGGTACGACATAATCAAGGCAAGGCCTGCCACTATCCGTGCTTATGAGATTGCCGCTGAAATCAACCCTTCACCCACTGTACACGATGAAGAGTCAAGAAAAATCCTGTTTGGCCAAACTGCGCAATCAATAAAATAACAGATGGTAAAAAAAAACTCCGGTTTTAATTGATTCTAACAGACCTATTAGAACCGGAGTTTAACACCGCAAATCGTTACATATAAAATCAAGGATATAAACCACGCACCTGGCGTGATTCAAGAATACGGGTACAAGCGACAATAAAAGCAGCGGTACGCAGGGTTACGCCATGATGTTTGGCTACATCGGAAATGACACGATAGGCATCTTTCATCAGGCGTTCCAGACGGTGATTGATTTCCTCTTCGGTCCAGAAGAAACTGGAGAAATCCTGTACCCATTCAAAATAACTGACCGTTACACCACCCGCATTTGACAGGACATCGGGCACGACATAGATGCCTTTTTCTATCAGGATGTCGTCGGCTTCGGGCGTGGTTGGGCCGTTGGCGCCTTCTATAAGGATTTTGGCCTTGATCTGGCCGGCATTATGAATGGTGATCTGGTTTTCAAGGGCGGCAGGAATCATGAAGTCGGTAGGGACACCCCAGAAGTCTTCATTGGAAATGGCCCTGGCCTCGGGGAAGCCCATAACACCGGCATTATTTTCAACGTGATCAAGCAGGCTATGGATATCAATACCATTTTCGTTATAAATGGTGCCGGTGTGATCTTGAATGGCAACCACTTTGGCGCCCGCCTCATGGAATAAACGCGCCGCCGTACCACCCACGTTACCAAAGCCCTGTACCGCCACTTTTGATTCTGGAATGCCAAGCCCAAGATCTTTTGCCGCTTCGCAGGCAACCACAAACACACCGCGCCCGGTTGCTTCGACCCGGCCCAGGCTGCCACCCAAAGCGATGGGCTTGCCGGTAACCACACCGGTTGTGGTAGAGCCTTCATTCATGGAATAGGTATCCATCATCCAGGCCATGGTTTGTGCATTGGTATTGACGTCGGGGGCCGGGATATCTTTTGAGGGGCCAATAATGACACCGATTTCACTGGTGTAGCGACGGGTAACCCGTTCCAGTTCTTTGCTTGAATATTTGCGGGGGTCAATGCGGATACCGCCTTTGGCACCACCAAAAGGTACATTGACTGCCGCATTTTTAATGGACATCCAGCCGGCAAGGGCCATGACTTCTGAAAGACAGACATCCTGGTGAAAACGTACCCCGCCCTTGCCTGGACCGCGCGATGTATTATGCTGAACACGATAGCCTTCAAAGTGGGCAATGGTGCCGTTATCAAGTTCTATGGGAATGTCTACAATCAATGAACGCTTGGGCCGTTTCAGTGTTTCAAGCCAGCGGCTTAGCGGGCCCAGATAAGGAGCAACACGATCAATTTGTTCAAGGTAAATACCCCAGGCACCCATATCATTGGCATTAAGATATGAGGGTATAGAATGCGTAGTGGTATGGTCTGAAGTCATTGACGCTCTCCTTATTAAATGAATAAGTCAATTCATTTAATAAGGATTGTACTTCTTTTAAAATTCTTTTTTAATCTGTCCCCATTTTATTTTATTAAATTTTAAATGGGGACAGATCATGCGTTGTTTAATTGAGATAAGTGATCGCAACGCTGTAAAGTGAGCTGCCGCTCTTGATATCCATTTTCATGGTAAGCCCTTTTTCAGGGCAATACCATTCCGTAACATTAATTTGTTTCTTGCGTGGGGTCTTGTTAACGGGAGGCAAGCCGGACAGTATCTGCCCGCTCGACAGCGTACCCGTATAATTGACGGGTACGCATGAAAAAGTACCCATTTGCGTTTTCAGGGGCTGCGCTTTACCGATTGTTCTGGCCGCTGACTGTAAAAAGGCGTTATCTACCTTTACCTGGCTGATCGGAATGGAAGAAGGCAGGGAAACCGAAGCCTGTACATCTGCCTTGTAGGTTTGGGAAGGTAGTGATGCGGCCTGTTCATTGATAATATTGGCCGGTTTCAGGAAATAACCATTGACGTTACTGCTGATAACCGATTGCATAATCGTACCCAGCAAGCCGGCCGATTCAAAAGAGCCACTTAAAACTGAACCCGAGTTGTTAACGAGCAAACGAAAGTTGCCGGAACCATTGATTTGTTGCCCTGCAATGGGGGCATTGGCCCGAATGTGCAAATCAGCGCTACAGCTATTGCCTGCAGCCTGGTTTACCTGTTTAATGTCTATCGTGAAACTGCCTTTTCCACCATTTATGCTGCCGCCTATTTTCCCATTGTTTTTAAGCCAGGGGCTTTGGCAATAAACCTGTTCGGCGTATACATATGAACTGCTGATGCAAAATAAAAATGCGGGCAGTATTGCCAGGCGAAAATAAGGGAAATGCGCTTTCATAATAAACAGCTTTATCAATTTAGAATTTGGATAATATTGCGCAATTTCAATTGATGTGCCAGATCAAATGCACTGATACCTTTCTGATTGACCGCTAGGGCATCAGCCCCGGCATTCAGCAACAATTGCACCGCTTCTTTGTTTTTTGACCCTACCGCCATATAAATGGGCGAGCTTCCTTCGGCAGCGGGCGCATTGGGAAAAGCCCCGTTTGCCAGCAGCATTTTCATCATGTCAACATGCCCTTGTGACGCGGCATAATGCAAAGGCGTCCAACCAAGGCGGTTCACTTGTGCACCCCGTGCAATGAGCTTTTGGGCACGACCCACATCACCCACCAGGGCGATATACATCAAGGGGGTTTCTCCATTGATGTTAACAATATTGACGTTAGTTTGCGGATTGGCCGCCAGCACATCATAGACATCAATCGCATTATCGCGAATTGCCTGAATAATTGGCGGATGGCCGGATTGGTTAAATGCGTTAACATCCTGGCCCTTGGCAATCGCTTCTTTTACAGAAGTGGCCCGGTCATTTTTTATATCAATCCACCAGGCGTTTGGTGAATTGGCCCAGGCAGACAGGGAAAACAACGCAGCCCCGGCCAGCAAAGACAATTTCACTTTAACACTATGCATTCTTTATCCTTTCTGTTAAGCGGATCATAACAAATTATATGAAAGACCAAGTATACAAAACGTAAGTTTTGTCATCAGCCCCCGGCATGCTTATTGACTTTTATTTACGGCTTTGGCTTTCTTGAACAGATTGAAAAAATTCTCGGTGCTGGCTTCTTCAATTTCTTTCAGCGTTACGCCCCTGAGATCAGCGATTTTTTCAGCGACATGAATGACCTTGGAGGGGTCGTTCAGTTTTCCCCTGAAGGGTACGGGTGCCAGATAGGGAGAGTCGGTTTCAATTAGCAAACGTTCAAGCGGTACTTTTTGTGCCACTTCATGAAGCTGATGCGCATTCTTGAATGTGACAATGCCAGACAGGGAAATATAAAAGTTCTGCTCAATGGCTGCCTGGGCCACTTCCCACGTTTCGGTGAAGCAATGCATAACGCCACCACATTGGCGGGCGCGCTCTTCCTGCATGATTTTAATGGTATCTTCTGCCGAGGAACGGGTATGAATAATGAGCGGCAAGCCGGTTTCGACAGCCGCCCTGATATGTACCCGAAAGCGGTTGCGCTGCCAGTCCAGCGGCTCGGAAAGACGGTAATAATCAAGCCCGGTTTCACCTATGGCAACAATTTTTGGATGCTGCGCATATTCACACAGCATTTCAACGCTTGGTTCGGGGGTCTCTTCGTAATCGGGATGCACGCCAACCGAACCAATCAAGTGCGGGTATTTTTCAATCAGGGCTACAATATTGGGCCAATCCGGCATATTGACACTGACGCACAAGGCATGGGCGACATTATTCTGTTTCATGTTTTCCAGAATAGTATCAAGGTTGCTTATGAGTTCAGGGAAATCCAGGTGACAGTGAGAGTCTACAAACATGTTTTTTAACTTAATGAAATAATTACGATTTTGAAATGCAGCTTAAGGCAACACGCTGCAAGGTTGCCTGAATGAACAGGCGGGTATTCAGTGGATGGGTGGCTATCCGTTGCTGTTCTGTTAACCAC
>JAAYHN010000007.1 GCA_012735395.1 Alcaligenaceae bacterium
ATGTCGGCAATCTGGTGGTACATAAGAATAGGTATCATGGGCGAACGGACAGGTTCAGGGCCTGTTGGTAACTGTTGACGGTGTTGCTGGCAAAGGCGTCAAGATTAAAATCCTGTTCTGCGGTTTGACGACTGGCGCTGGCAATCCGGGCAAGAAGGTCAGGATCAACAAGTATGTCGGCCAGCAGTTTTGTTAATGCTTCAGGGTTTTTTACGGGTACGATCCAGCCGTTCTTGCCATGCTGGATATTTTCTGGCAGGCCACCGGCGTTACTGGCAATGGTGGGCAGGCCCAGGGCCATGCTTTCGCGGCAGGCAAAGGAAAGTGCTTCTTTGTGTGACAGGACAAAGCCCAGGTCACAGGCAGCCAGTATGCCGCGTACATCGTCAACCAGGCCCGGGAAAACCAGTTGTTGGGCCATGCCCAATGCTTTAACCCGATTCATTTTTTCTTCGTTGGGCGGGTCTCCGGCCATAATGATACGGCAGCGGTTTTTAAGGTGCCCGGGCAACAAAGAGACGGCCAGCACCATTTCCAGCCAGCCTTTTTCATAATCGGTACCACCGGTGCTGCCCAGCAGGATCAGGCCGTTTTGGGAGGCTTCTTCACCCAGCAAGGACTGGCGGCATTGCTGTTTGTATTCGGTACTGGCAGGCGCAAAATACCGGGTGTCAATACCGTGATGGATCATGTCTACCGGAATATGGGCATAAGACGAGTTCTTGAACATCGCTGCCACATAGTGGCTAACGGCAATAATGCGGTCTGTTGCCAGTTTTGCCCTGAGCTTGTGGCCAAAACTGTTTACCGGGTGATCGTTGTGCTTGGTAAGAATGATTTTGGGGCGATGTTTAAGACCCAGGCAGGCCAGCATGACGTGACGATGGTCGGCCGATGCATTGACATGGATAATGTCGAATTTTTCCTGTTTGACAAGCGCCCGCAATTGCTTTACTTCGCCAAAGAGTTTGCCAATACGGGAGTTGAAACCCTGGTCAATCACCTCTACATGGGGAATGGACTGGGCGAAACGGTACAGCCTGCTGGTGCCAGGTGTGGCAACATAACAATCATGCCGTTGTGCCAGCTGGCTTAGCAGGTTGACGATATAGGTGGCGTGGCCACCGCCATTGCGTTTATGGAAATTGGTAAACAGGATTTTCATTTACGCTTCTTTGGCGATGGTTTCATCACTCTCATCTGCCACAGTAAAAACCAGTATCCGGTCAATCCGGTGTTTGTCCATATCAATCACTTCAAATTTATAACCTTCCCATTCAACGCTTTCTGTTTCCACCGGGATATGCCCCAGTTGATTCATGATGAAACCGGCAAGCGTATGATAGGATTCTTCCTCTTCTTCAGGAAATTGGATGGCCGTGGAAAAAATTTCCCGGAAACGGTCCAGGGTGACGCCGCCATCAAGCAACCATGAGCCATCCTGACGCTGGATGGCATCAGAGGCGTGGTTTTCATTAATGGGAATGGAATGGCCAACCAGTACTTTCAGGATATCGCGCAGGGTAACAACACCTTCCACTTCGCCATATTCATTGATCACCACGGCGATTTCGGAGCGGTTTTTTTGCAATGACTCCAGCAAGTCCATGGCGCTGATGGTTTCAGGAACATAAAGAGCGGTTTTGGTAATGGCGGAAATATCAATTTTGTGGCTTTTGATTTGTTGTTCGAACAGGCTGCCCGCATCAACAATCCCAATAATATTGTCCAGACCGTCGCGGCAGACCGGAAAGCGTGAGTAGGGGCTGTCGGCAATGCGCAGCAGGGTCTCATCCAGTGGGGCATTCAGGTCAATGTAGTGAATGTCCGTGCGTGGTGTCATGATGGCACCGATGTGCTTGTCGTCAAGGCGCAGGGCACGGGCAACAATGTCATGCTCGGTTTTTTCAAACAAACCGGCGGTGGCCCCTTCTTTCAGAATGCCACTGATATCTTCCTCGGTCAGGGAGCTGTTTTTGCTGTCGTCCATGCGCAAAACTTTCATTAAAAAGTCGGTGGATAGCGACAAAATGGCAACAAAAGGTGACATGATACGGGACAGCCAGGTCATTGGGACGGAAATAAACATGGCAACCGCTTCGGGGTACTGCATGGCAATCCGCTTGGGAACCAGCTCACCCAGAATTAGTGAGGCAAAGGTAATGCCAACAACCACAATAGCCAGGGCCAGTTCGTAGGCATAGCTGCTGAGCATCGGGATTTCAAGAAAAACAGGGGCAAGTCTGGATACGATAGAGGCCTCACCGAAAGCACCGTTAAAAATGCCAATCAGGGTAATACCAATTTGTACGGTAGAAAGAAAGCGGCTTGGGTGATCTGAGAGTTGGAGGGCTGCGGCAGCGCTTTTGCTGCCAGCATCGGCTTTGTTTTGAAGTCGAATCCGTTTGGAGGAAACAATGGCGATTTCTGACATTGCGAAAAGACCATTGATAAGAATGAGTCCTAAAATTATAAGGATATCCATGACTTGTGGGCGGCGTACCGCTTTAAACTCCTGTAATTGAAAAATTTATTGTACCCGTTTCATATGAAATTACGGATTCAGGAGGGATTCAGAAAAAAAATCCTGCCATTTGTTTCGTTTTGTTAAAGTGGGTTTTTCTTCATTTCAGGCAAATAAGTTTCTTAACCAAATTTTGCGCTTTGCAATTTGGTTTAAGATATCTTCTTGTTTTGCTGTTTTTATTATATTGAGTTTTATGTCTGCGGCCTCTTCTGTTAGTGAAACCTCCCGGTCCGTATACCAGCCAGAAGTAGATGGCTTACGGGCATTTGCCGTGATGGCGGTATTGTTTTTTCATGCCGGCTTTGCCGCCTTTGGGGGCGGTTTTGTGGGGGTTGATGTTTTCTTTGTGATTTCAGGTTACCTGATCACACGGATCTTGATGGACAGTTGTCAGGATGGCTCTTTCAGTTTTTTCAGGTTTATGGCTAGACGGGTGGCGCGGCTATACCCTGCGCTTCTGTTTACATTGGTGCTTTGTCTGGCAGCCGGTTTCCTGGTTTTTTCACCGTCAGATTATTTAACGCTGGCCGATTCCACCATTTTTTCATTTTTTTCGGTCTCCAATATCAAGTTCTGGCTGGGGGCAGGTTATTTTGATACCTCTTCAGCAACCAACCCCTTGCTGCATACCTGGTCGCTGGGGGTAGAGCAGCAGTTTTACCTGATCTGGCCGTTTGTTATTTATGGCGCCTGTAAACTGAATGTCCGCCTGCTGCCCTGGGCGTTGGCGGCAACCGGACTGCTTTCATTGCTTGCCTCACAATGGTATACGCAAGTGGATCCATCGGCCAATTATTTCCTGACCCCCTTTCGGGTATTTGAGTTTGCCATTGGCGGTTTGCTGGTATTTGCGGTCCGGCGTTTTGTTTTGCATGGTTTCTGGCTTGAGCTGCTCATGCTGGCAGGCATGGCTTTGCTGTGTTGGGCGGTATTTGTTTTTGACAGTACGACGGCTTTTCCCGGACTGAACGCATTGGTTCCGGCAGTGGGTGCCGCTTTGTGTATTTTTGCCTGCCGGGCACGTTATGCCGGATGGCTGCTTAGAAACCGTTTGGCGGTTTTTATCGGTTTAATTTCTTATTCGGTATATCTGATTCACTGGCCTTTAATCGTTTTTTATAAATATTATGTTTACCGCCCGCTTGTGTTGCCAGAACAGCTGTTGCTGGTGGGTTTGCCGGTGTTATTGGGTTATTTCATGTATGCGGGTATTGAAAACCGATACCGTCGCATGAACCTGTACAGCTGGTATTTCAAGGAAATTTTGCAGCGGGTAACAATGGTGGCGCTGGTATTATTGCCTGTTTTTTTTATCCTGACGTTAAATGGCATGCCTTTTCGGATGAATACACATTTCAGCCAGCATACCTTTGATTTTCCGCGCTTTCATGAAGAGCAGTTTGGTGGTGCCGGTTACGACATGGGCAGCCAGACGCTGGGCGATGATTCCGCGATTGTGCATGATGCCGTTTTTCTGGGTGACAGCTATGCCCGTCAATTTGCTTACGGGTTTGATTTTTTCCTGAACGAGGAGGGCATCAAAATAGATACCTCTTTTGAGGATGGCTGTTTTTTTGGGCCGGGCTATACCCGCATGCTGGACGGTGTCGCCCGGCAGGATTGTGTCGAGCGGCTGGATTATGCGCTGTTAACCGCATTTACCCGGAAAATCCCGTTGATTTATAGCATCAGCTACCGGAATTATCAAAATACCGTAAGTACCCAGGATGGCCAGCGGCTTGGTTTTTCAGATTCAGCTTATCTTGATTTCCTGATGCATAATTTTGATGAAATTCATGCCAGAATAGGCTTGGATAACCAGCTGATTATTATGGGAACCCCGCCGGGGGCCGGCTCTCAGGCAGGCCTGGCTTCCTGCGTAGACCGGCCGGCTTACTTGCCCTTGACCTGCGCCAAATACCTGGAGCTGCCAGAAGAAAAAGGCAATGCGTATAATATAAACCAGGCTTTGGCCAATTATGCGCAGTCACGTTATAACGTGATATTTATTAATCCCTATGAGGCGCTATGCAGTGATCAGCGGTGCCAGACGCTGTTGCCCGATGGCCGTTTTCTTTATTCCGATGGCACGCACCTGTCACAGGATGGCTCTATGTATGTGAGTAGCAAGGTGGTGCCTGATTTAATGGATGCATTGGGTTATGGATGGCCAGTATCACACAATGAGTAAGTATCCCTTATCCTGAAAAGGACAGGGAGTGATGTTGGTAACCGGCCAAGAGACCGGTTCAGCTTTCCTGCCTGACCCTGATCAGGCCTTCTTGTGCCGTAGAGGCAACCAAACGGCCCTGGCGGTCAAAAACGTTTGCCCGTGAAAAGCCCCTGGCATTGCCTGCATTGGGTGATTCTATGTCATACAGCAGCCAGTCATTCATATTAACCGGACGATGAAACCAGATGGCGTGATCAATACTGGCGGCTTGCAGGGACTGGCTGAAAGGAGATTGTTGGTGTGGCAACAACGAGGCAAACAGCAGGTAAAAATCAGAGGTGTAGGCCAGCATGGATTTATGTATGAGCGGGTTGTCTGGCAGGGTGCCATTGGCCTTGAACCACATGTGTGAGCGTGCCGGGTAGATGCCCGGTTTTAATATATTCATGGGCAGTACCGGCCGTATATCAATGGCCTGTTCCTGTTGCAAACGATGTCTCAGGCTGCCTGGCAGCTTGTCAGCGACAAGCTGGGCCAGATCCATTTCATTGTGCAGGTCTTCGGGGGCGGGCAGGTTTGCCGGCATGGTGACCTGGTGCTCATAACCCGGTTCCTGCGCCTGAAAACTGGCAGACATAAAAAAGATGGGGCGCTCATGCTGGATGGCCACGACGCGGCGCGCCGAAAAACTGCCACCGTCCCGGATGCGCTCTACTTCAAAACGGATGGGTTCATTGGTATCACCCGGACGTAAAAAATAAGCATGCAGGGAATGGGCTTCGCGTGCCTGGTCGCTAACCGTTCTGGAGGCGGCCATGATGGATTGCCCCACGACCTGGCCACCGAAAATACGGCCACTGCCCAGCAGGTCTATGCTTCTTCCAAGGAAAACATCGTTATCGAGAGGTTCCAGATAGAGTTGTTCGGTTAAGGATTTTAGTGCCTGGCTCATGATGGTTCTTAGTCAATAGTATTGATTTATTAAAAGATGCTTATTTGTAACAGAAATACCCATCTATTATGTAACATAACGTGTTGAAAGAAAATAAAATGTAGTATCATTCGTTTGGATTGATAGTTTGCATATTATCAATTTTGTTTTTATTTTTTATTGATATTGAAATGTTCGGGTATTGGTAACATGTTCATCCGCAAATGGTGTAAAAAACTTGTCCACTTTTTTTTCTGGATGTGTTTAAGCGCTACGGTTCAAGCCTCTCATGTACGGGCCTTTGAAGAAATAAAGGTCCCTGTTATTTCCTTTGTATTGGCGTCCACGGTTTCCCAGAACGTTGGGAAGACAGCCCGTGTTTTTACCGAGTTTATGCACGAAAAATTGGGTAATGAAATCCGTTTTATGCAAATGTACGGCGATGACGGCCTGATTGGCGCCGATTATGTGTCCAATTCTGAAGGTGATGGCAGTGTGTTTTTATTATCAACACATACCACCCAGAATATCAATGATTTATTGGATAATGAAATATCTTATTCACCTGAATCTGACTTCATCAATGTAGGCATGCTGGGCACTTATAGTGCGGTTTTGGTGGTGCCTGCCAATAGCCCACATATGACTTTGGCCAGCCTGATAGAGGCCATTCAGCAGAAACCGGCCGATTATCGCTTTGGTTATCATAACCCCATCTCGCAAATTTGTTCCGGGCTGCTTAATTATTATGCCGGCCTGAATGTAACTGGCAGGCCTTATAAAACCAGGGAAATATTAATGCGTGAAATGACGCAGGGCAGTATTCAATACGCTTTTCTGGATGGCCTGTATGTTGCCGATCTGTTAAAAACAAATGAAGTCCGTATTCTGGCAACCACCAAGAAACAGATGGATGCCCCGATGGCAGAGCGTATTGTTTCAACCACTTCCCTGCACCCCGACTTTGAGCTGGAAGGCTGGATTGGTGTGGCTGCGCCTCAAAATACACCAGCCTATATTATTCAGAAAATGAATGAGTTGTTGCAAATGGCGACACAAGACCCACGCTTGAACCAGGTATCAAAACAGGCCGGCATTCAATTGAAAGCCATGAACCTTCGGGAGTTTGACCAATTTGTGAAAGAAGACCGAAGGTACTGGATCCAGCGCATCCAGAAAGCCAACGTGCGGGCTAATTAATATCAATGATTGGCCCTGATCTCCGCATGACGTTTTTCCATTTCCTGCCGTAACTCACGTCTTTGCTGGGCGGCAATGAAGCGCAGCTTTTCTTCTGCACTGGTGGGCGTCAGCTGCGGAACGGCAATGGGCTTGCCATTGTCATCAACCGCGATCATGGTGAAATAGCAGCTATTGGTATGACGCACATATTGTTCACGAATGTTTTCGGTAACAACTTTAATGCCAATTTCCATGGATGTTTTACCGGTGTAATTAACCGATGCGTAAAAAGTAACCAGTTCACCCACATGAATCGGCTGGCGAAACATGACCTGGTCTACCGATAGCGTAACCACATAGGTGCCCGCATAGCGACTGGCACAGGCAAAAGCCACCTGGTCAAGATATTTCAGGATGGTGCCACCGTGTACATTGCCGGCAAAGTTGGCCATGTCAGGTGTCATGAGAATAGTCATGGAAAGTTGATGCGGCTTGTTATGGTCCATGTCGGTGAGGGGCGCCCGGTAGTTTAAAACTGGATTATACAAAATAAACCGGACATCAAGACTTAATCGTTACACGCTTGGCCGGAACCGCCTGAAGCGCCCGGAGGAAGTGTTGTTAATAGGATTGGGATAGCAGTCAGGTTACAATTAACATTTGTTTTTTTGACAGGGAGCAGGGGTATGCTGGCAAGCCGTTTTAAGGAAGTTAAAGATCGGGTGGAACAGGCCGCGGTCAGGGCCGGGCGTGAGCCCGATAGTGTACGGATCCTGCCAGTCAGTAAAACCTTTGGCACGGAGGTGATACAGCAGGCCATTGATGCCGGCCTGCACCGCTTTGGTGAAAACAAAGTGCAGGAAATGAAGCAAAAGGCCCTGGCATTCCAGGCACATCCCATTGAATGGGTCATTATTGGCTATTTGCAAACCAATAAGGCCAAAGAGGTGGCCCGTTATGCTGCCGAGGTGCAATCGCTTGACCGGATGGATCTGGCCCTGGCGCTGGATAAACGGCTGCAGCTTGAAAACCGGACACTGGATGTGCTGGTGCAGGTTAAAACCAGCCATGAAGACAGCAAAACCGGAATGGCTGCGGAAGCAGTGCCCGCATTTTTACAGGAACTCCGCGCCATGGAAACCCTGAGGGTAAAAGGCTTTATGACGGTTGCCGAGAATATCGAATCGGAAAGCCGGGTCCGTGCCTGTTTTAGTGCGCTGCGTCATTTGCGCCAGCAATGCCAGGACCAGACCGGCCTTGCGCTGCCCACCTTATCCATGGGCATGAGTGG
>JAAYHN010000102.1 GCA_012735395.1 Alcaligenaceae bacterium
GTCGGGTACATTGGATATGAGACCGGCCAGCTGCTTGATGGGCGCTTGTGTGCCCGGCTCTATGGTGCCATTTAATTTGGCGGCAAAACGAACGGCCCGCAGCATGCGTACCGGGTCTTCCCGGTAGCGGGTTTCAGGGTCACCAATCATGCGCACGATATGTTTGCGAAGATCGGACAGGCCATTATGGTAATCAATCACTTCTTCGCTGATCGGGTCGTAATACAGCGCATTCAGGGTAAAGTCGCGACGGGCGGCATCTTCTTCCTGGGTGCCGAACACATTGTCGTTCAGGATGCGGCCGTGCTCATCAGTCTTGTTCTGGCCATTGCTGTTTGCCCTGAAAGTTGAGGTTTCAATTATTTCGGGGCCGAATACGACATGTACCAGTTGAAAACGCCTGCCGATAATACGGGCCCGGCGAAATGAGGCACGTACCTGCTCGGGGGTGGCATTGGTGGCAACATCAAAATCTTTGGGTTCCAGCCCCAGAATCAGGTCGCGTACGGCACCGCCCACAATATAGGCCTGAAAACCTTTCTGGTGCAATACCTCGCAAACCTTGATGGCATTGCGGGAGACCAGCCGGCGGTCAATGCCATGTTGTTCGGGATGATAAACCCGGAATTTTGATTTTTTTGCATGACCGTCCGGGGGGCTGAACAGACGGCTGACGAAGCTTTTAATGGTGCTTTTGATCATATGAATGAGGTCAAAAAAGATATTGTTATTTTAAAGCAAACAGGTCAATCACGGGCCAGCCTTTTTCTTCGGCCGTTTTGCGCAGTACTTCGCCGGGATTGGTGGCAACAGGATTGCTGACGACTTCAAGCAAGGGCAGGTCATTTTGCGAGTCACTGTAGAAATAAGTTGCGTTGAAGTCATTTAATGTTTTGCCAAGTGACGAGAGCCATTCATTGACCCGGGTAACCTTGCCTTCCCGATAGCTGGGGGTGCCAACAAAGTGGCCGGTATAGCGGCCATTCGTGTATTCGGGCAGCACGCCAATCAGGTTCTCTATGCCAAAGGCACGGGCAACCGGTGCGGTGACAAAAGTATTGGTGGCGGTGACTATGCAACACAGGTCACCACTTTCCTGGTGTTGTTTTACCAGCTCAATGGCGCTTTGTTTAATGGCCGGGCGCACGACATCGCACATGAACTTTTCATGGAAACGGGCCAGGTCATAGGGGGTATGCATTTTAAGAAAGCCCAGCATGAACTCGGCAGATTCTTCAATCCTGAGAACGCCTGCCGTATATTTATCCATGAGCTCCTGGTTTTTTTTCTGGATCAGCTCGGGATCACCGGCCAGATTGTTGCGGGCCAGGAAGTCAACCCACTCAACATCGGTGTCAATGGGAAGCAGGGTGTGGTCAAGATCGAAAAGAGCCAGGTTTTTGTGTGTCATAGTTTTGTTTTAATTAAAAAAGCTTTCAGTAAAGGGACTGTAATGGGTCGCCGGGTAGATAAAGAATAGGTGTCCAGGGCGTCAAGCAGATTGAACAGGGCGGCAATGTCACGTGAATAATGGGTAAAAATCCAGTGTGTGACTTCATGGCTTAATTGAAGCCCTTTGTCACGTGCCCGGTTCTGTAATGCGGTTAAACGTTGCTCATCACTTAATTGTTCAAGCCTGTACACCAATTCCCAGCCCAGCCGGGTGCGCAGGTCTTCACGAATGGGCATGGCCAGCGGAGAAACGTCGCCAGAGACCAGTAAAATAAATGCCTCGGATGTGTTCTTGCGCAGTTTCCATTCATTATACAGACTGAAAAGACTGGCTTGCCGGGATTCGTCAAGTTGGTTGATATCATCGATAGCGACCAGGGCAGGAGTGTTCTGAAAGGTAATGGATTCCAGAAATGGCAAGCTGTTTGCGTTGAAATAGGCGCCTTGGTGAAGCTTGCTCAAGGCTTTGAGCAAGTGGGTCTTTCCGCAACCCGAAGAGCCCCACAGATAGACGGTTTGCCCGGGCTCAATGCAGCGAAGCGTATTGATTGCTTCGGCATTTTGCCCTGCAATGAAATTATCAAGCGTAGGTTCCGGAACAGGCGATACTTCAAGCGTTAATTGTTCATTCATTTGTATAAAAGGTACTATTGCGGTATTGACCATAAACGCGGCGGATCAGGACCGACAGGGCTGCACTGATGGGCAGGGCCAGCAGCACACCAAAAAAACCAAAGATTTCACCAAATACGAATAAGGCAAAAATAATAACCAAGGGGTGTAAACCAATCCGGTCACCCATGATTTTGGGCGTTAAGTATAAACTTTCAAAGATCTGCCCTATGCCAAAAACAATTGCGACAGAAATAAGACCGTAGTAACCATCGAATTGTAATAGAGCCGAGAGGATTGCGAGTAATAAACCGAGCCCGAAGCCTAAATAAGGTATGAAAACCAGCAAGCCGGTGATGACCCCGATGGGAATGGCGCTGTCAAAACCGGCAATTGAAAGGCCTATGCTGTAAAAAGCGGCAAGAATGATCATCACCAGAATTTGCCCGCGCAGGAAACTTGACAGCAGTTTGTCTATTTCATTGCCAATGCTGAGCGTACTTTCCAGAAAACGCCGGGGAATAACTTCAATGAAACGGGCCAGAAAAGTATGCCAGTCAAATAACAGGTAAACCAGTACGACCGGTGTTAGCATGGCGCTGGCAATAAAGAAAATAAAGGTGGAACCACTGGCTTTAAGGTAATTCACGGCAGTGGTAAACAGGCTGTCGGTGCCGGTGACGGCATCTTGCAGCATTTGGCGGATCCGGATGATGTCCAGCTTGCTGTCTACCCCAAACCATTCGTCCAGCAGCGGAGCCATATTGGTGTTGTATTGATATACCCACAAGGGCATTTGTTCAATAACCAGGTTAACTTCCCGTCGCAGCAGTGGAAATACAATCAGCATGATACCCAGAATAACGGCAAACAATATGAATATCATGATGGAAACGGCCAGCCAGCGTGGCAAATGCAGGCGTACCAGCAGCTGGACACCCGGTGCCAGAATATAGGCCAGGGCCATGGCCAGCATGAAGGGAGTCAGGACCGGGGACAGGATATACAGCAGAATCAGCAGGCCAATTCCAACTCCTGACCACAAAAGTGTCTGATTTCGACGTAAATTTTTCTCATTCATCGTAAAATGCGTGTACTCCATTTGATTTATGACATTTTTACATATTTAGGCTCGTTTCTCATGACAAATTCAACGAAATCCTCTTTGACCTATCGTGACGCTGGTGTGGATATCGATGCAGGTGATGCATTGGTTGACCGTATCAAGCCATTGGCTGCCAAAACCATGCGCGATGGCGTTATGGCCAGTATAGGCGGTTTTGGGGCTTTGTTTGAGGTACCCAAAAAATATAAAGAACCGGTGCTGGTTTCCGGCACTGATGGTGTGGGTACCAAACTTCGCCTGGCTTTTGAATGGAACCGTCATGATACCGTCGGCATTGACCTGGTAGCCATGAGCGTGAACGATATTCTGGTGCAGGGTGCCGAACCCTTGTTCTTCCTTGATTATTTTGCCTGCGGCAAACTGTCGGTAGATACCGCTGCCAGCGTGGTGGGCGGGGTTGCCAAAGGGTGTGAGCTTTCCGGCTGTGCGCTTATTGGTGGTGAAACCGCTGAAATGCCCGGTATGTATCCCGATGGCGAATATGACCTGGCCGGGTTTGCCGTGGGTGCGGTAGAAAAATCAGCCATTATCAATGGCAAATCCATTCAAGAGGGTGATGTGGTGCTGGGCCTGGCTTCCAGTGGTGCACACTCTAACGGTTATTCATTGATCCGTAAAATCATTGAGCGTGCCGGTGCCAAGCCTGGTGACGATTTCCACGGTAAACCCCTGGTTGATGTCGTGATGGCGCCTACCCGTATTTATGTCAAACAGGTTTTGGCTGCCTTGCAAAAACATGGTACCGATATTAAAGGGCTGGCGCATATTACCGGTGGTGGTCTGTTGGAAAACGTACCCCGTATTTTGCAAAAAGGCCTGGCGGCGCGCTTAAACAAAGATGCCTGGGAATTACCAGAATTGTTCAAATGGTTGCAGCAGGAAGGTAATGTTGAAGATAGCGAGATGCATCGTGTCTTTAACTGCGGTATTGGTATGGTAATGGTGGTGTCTGCCAGCCAGGCAGCCGCCATTACGGCAACGCTGCAAGAACAGGGTGAAACGGTTTACCAACTGGGTGACGTGGTTAAGCAGGAAGACGGCATGCCACAAACGGTAGTGGTGTAAGGCCGTAAGCGGTTTTTGGTTTAAAAACCAATCCACAAAAAACAGGGCACCCGCATTTTTATACGGGTGCCCTGTTTTTTTCTATGTAATAGTGCCGGTTGGCTGTGACGTTCAAGTTCCGGTTCAGGTGTTTTTTTTCAGTATTCTGGCCATCGCATCAATGACCTGGTCAGGTACATTATTCCCCATACAGTCTATCTGGATTCTTTCCGGCTGGGCCCTTAACCAGGTAATCTGGCGTTTTGCCAGCTGGCGGGTGGCGGCAATGCCTTTTTCAGTAGCTTCGGCCAGCCCATATTCCCCTTCAAGGTGGCCCCATATTTGCCGGTATCCCACGCAGCGAATGGAAGGCAGGTCAGGGTGCAGGTCGGGGCGCCGCTTTAATTGCGCCACTTCTTCCACAAAGCCTTTTTCCAGCATTTGCATGAAACGCATGGCAATGCGTTCGTGCAGGGCCAGGCGGTTAGCCGGTTCCAGGCTGATGGTTTGATAGTGGAACTGTCCGGGTGAATTGGTGGGCAGCGTAAGCAGGGCAGACATGGGCTGGCCTGTGATTTTGTAAATTTCCATGGCGCGTTGTACCCGCTGGCTGTCGTTGGGTGCCAGCCTGGCTGCGGTAAGCGGGTCAACCTTTTGTAATTCGGCATGCAGGGCTGGCCAGCCATTTTTTTTGGCGAACGCATCCAGCTCCTGCCGTATTTCGGTAGATGCGGAAGGCAGCTCATGCAACCCTTCACGCAAGGCTTTGTAATACATCATGGTGCCGCCTGCCAGAACAGGCAGCCTGCCCCGCACCTGGATTTGCCTGATCAGGGTGCTGGCATCTTTGGTGAATTCAGCGGCGCTATAGGTTTGGGCCGGGTCACGGATGTCCAGTAAATGCTGGGGTGTTTGTGCCTGTTCTTCTTTTGATGGCTTGGCGGTGCCAATATCCATACCCTGATAGATGGTGGCGGAATCCACATTAATAATTTCAATTGGCCAGCGTTGGGCAATGGCCAGTACGCTGGCGCTTTTACCGGCAGCGGTGGGACCTGCGATGCAGATAATGGGAGAATGCCTGTTTTCAGGGTGCGACATGTTAATTGGTTTGGGGTTTAAGGGTTTTATAAAAATTACTGCCCGCGCATAAACAGTTTATCAAGATCGTTCATGGTCCATTGAAACCAGGTGGGCCTGCCGTGGTTGCATTGGTTGGCCCTTTCGGTTTGTTCCATTTGGCGCAGCAGGGCATTCATTTCTTCCAGGTTCAGCCGGCGATTGGCCCGCACCGAGCCGTGACAGGCCATGCTGGACAGCAATTCATTGCGCTGCTCGGTTAAAAGCCGGGAAACGCCTACCTGGGCCATGTCCCTCAGGACGTGCAAAACCAGTGATTCAATATCGCCATTGGCCAGCAGGGCAGGTACAGCACGTACCGTGATGGCCCTGGGGCCGGCTGCCGTCAGGTTCAGGCCGAATTCCTGCAATTGCTCACGGTATTCTTCCAGCAGGGCCACTTCTTTTTCAGAACAATTGAAAACAACGGGTACCAGCAAGTCCTGGGTGGGGATAGCGTGATTATCCAGGGCTGTTTTGAGTTTTTCATAAACGACACGTTCATGCGCCGCATGCATATCCACCAGTACCAAGCCTTTGGAATTCTGGGCCAGTATATAAATGCCATGCAACTGGCCCAGTGCCATGCCAAGCGGAAAGGTATCCTGTTCAGGCAAGGAAGAAGCAGGGCTGCGTTTAAGCAGGGCAGGGTCAAAAGCAGGTTCGGGGGCGGAAGCCGCTCCCATGGCCGGATCGCCTGCTGCGATGTCTTTCAGGGCAGGGGATTCCAGCGGGCTGTAGGCATGGGTCCAGGCTTGTTGATGGTTCAGGCCAAGTGGTGCTTGCTGCTGGTAGGGGTTGAAATAGGGGGCGGGCCGGTTGCCGGCGGTACCGCTGGTGTTGCTGGCCGCATTGCCTGTGGGCCGGGTATGGGCTGATATATGGGCCGATGTATTGGCAGGGCTTAAACCGGCGGGAAGTTGCGCCGGTAATTGGTTCATGGCATCGCTTTCACCCCCCACGTGCGCCAGTGCGGCAGAGACGGTTTGTGATACAAAGCGGTAAACGGCACTGCCATCCCGGAAACGGACTTCATGTTTGGCCGGGTGTACATTCACATCAACCGTATTCGGGTCAATATCCAGGAAAAGGACATAAGCGGGCTGCCGCTCGCCATGCAATACGTCGGCATAGGCGGAACGGATGGCATGCGCTACGGTACGGTCACGTACAAAACGCCCGTTCACATACAGGTATTGCTTATCGGCCCGTGCCCTTGCCGCATTGGGTTGGGTAATAAGCCCGTTCAGGGATGCCAGGCCAACCTGTGCCTCTATGGGAATGCCGGCATTGATAAATTCTGCCCCCAGCACATCACGGATGCGCTGGAAAGAATCACTGGCAAGCCACTGGCGATAGGGCTTATCGTTATGAAAAAGCCGGAAAGCCACGTGGGGGAAAGCCATGGCAATCCGTTCAAGCGCATCAAGGCAGTGTCCCAGCTCGGTGTTTTCAGATTTGAGAAATTTGCGACGGGCCGGAATCTGGTCAAACAGCTGGCGCATGTCAATGGTGGTGCCATAGCTGCCAGAGGCCGGTGTCACTTCATTTTGTGCCGCTTCAATTTGCCAGGCATGGTCATCTTCACGGGTACGGGAAGTAAGCGTGAGGCGGGAGACCGAGGCAATGGAAGCCAGGGCCTCACCCCTGAACCCCATGGAGCTGACTGATTCCAGATCATCAAGCGAGGCGATTTTACTGGTGGCATGCTGTTTGAGTGCCAGCGGCAATTCTTCTTTGGGAATGCCAGTGCCATCGTCTGTAATGCAAATGCGTTTGATGCCACCGCCTTCCAGACGGATTTCTATTGCCCTGGCTTGTGCGTCTATGGCGTTTTCAAGCAATTCTTTAAGGACGGAAGCCGGGCGTTCAATGACTTCACCAGCGGCAATTTGGCTGATAAGCTGTTCGGGAAGGGGGGATATATGGCGTCTGGTGGACATTTGCATATAGTAAAAAAGGAGCCATAAGAAAAAAGGAGCCATAAAATGGCTCCGTAAAGGTACTGCAGCAAAATGCATACGCTACTATCGTATGCATTTTTATTGTGCCTTAAAAATAATTAACTGTCTACCCTACACGGGCAAGAGGGGGGTTTGTTGCAAAATAACCCTTAACCCCGGACAGAATGGCACTGGCAATTTGCTGCTGGCTGTTTGAGCTTCTAAGGAAACGCTCTTCCTGAGGATTGGAAATAAAGGCGGTTTCAACCAGAATGGAAGGAATGTCAGGTGCCTTTAAAACCGCAAAACCGGCCTGTTCAACCCGGCGGCTTTGGATGCCATTGACTTGAGCCAGAGAATTTAGCACCCGGTGGCCGATATTGAGCGAGTCTTTAATTTGGGCATTGGTGGACATATCCAGTAATACACTGGCGGTGGAGCGGTCATGGGTGCCAATGTCAATGCCACCAATTAAATCGGCCGCGTTCTCTTTTTGGGCAAGCCAGCGGGCCGCCGCACTGGAAGCCCCGTTGCGGGAAAGGGCGAAAACCGAGGTGCCACGGGCGGACTTGTTGGTGAAGGCATCGGCATGAATGGATATAAACAGGTCGGCTTTTACCCGGCGTGCTTTTTGTACACGTACATGCAGGGGAACGAAGAAATCGGCGTCACGCGTCATGTAAGCACGCATATTGGGCTGGGCATTGATTAAATTGCGCAAACGGCGCCCGATTGCCAGCACGATGTCTTTTTCTTTGGTGCCCATGCTGCCAATGGCGCCCGGGTCTTCACCGCCATGACCGGGGTCGATGGCAATCAGGATGGGTCGGTTGCCGCTGCGGCTGCCACCACCCGTAGCGGGGGTGCGTGGCTGTACCTGGCCTTTTACGGATGGCACTGCAGCCGTATTGCGGTTTTTTGATAATTTATCAAGAACGCTGGCCAGAGGGTCGTCGCCGGCCATGTCGGAGGTAAGGGCCAGCAAGGGATCTTTGGCAACTTTAGGGTACAAGTCAAGCACCAGACGATACTGGTAGTCGCCGATGGGTTTAAGCGTAAAGACTTGTGGCGCAACGGTCTGTTTTAAATCAAGTACCAGGCGCACGACATCTGCCCGGTTTTGCGCAACCCGCACTGCAGAAATGTATGGGTCATTGGGTTTGATTTTGGAAATGAGCGAGTTCAGTGCCGTACTCATGCTAAGGCCCTGCAAATCGACAACCAGCCGGTTTGGGTTGGACAGCATGAAGTGCTCGGCCTTGAGGGGGGCATTCAATTCCAGGGTAACACGGGTGTATTCATCGGCCGGCCATGTACGGACGGCCAGAATTTGGGCAGAGGCTGCCTGTACTGTTTTTGAAATAACGGGAAGTGACAGAAGAGTAACAGCTGTGCCCAGAATACGTCTACGCGTCATTCGACGAGTTGTTGTATGCTCATTTGTTGTAGCTGAGTTATCCATGATTGGCCTCTTTCCGAAAAAGCTTGTATTTGTGCATTGCGACCTGAAGATGCATAGCTGAGAGACAGTTCAATATCGGGGGCGGGTAAGCTTGAACCCGCTTTTTCTGCCCATTCTATGAGTACGATCGCATCTTCAAGTAAATTCTCACGAAAACCGGCATCTTGCCATTCGTTTGAGTCACTAAATCTATAAAAATCAAAGTGATATAAGTATAAGCTAGAAACTTTATAGCTTTCAAGCAGGGCATAGGTTGGGCTTTTTATGCGTCCGGTTACCCCCATGGCCCTTAAAAAAGCTCTTGCAAAACTTGTTTTTCCTGCGCCGAGGTCACCTTTCAGGTGAATGCGACCACCTGTGCCGGCTTCTGGTTTGTTGCTATAACCTTTTGATATTTCTGGTTTAATTGTGCTTGCGAGTGCCTGCGCCAGACGGTCTGTTGAGGTTTCGTCTGGTAAATAAACTGTCAGAAAATTGTCACGTTTAGTGGTCATGGCGTTTGAAAATGTCGTTTTTTCTATACTTTTATTATAGTTTTAGTTAAAGTAAATTATAGAAAAAAACAAATAATTGTGTAAAAACAACACTAAATTGATTGTTTTTAATGTTTTTTCAAGTTTGTGTGCACGCAGGCAACGGGAACCGGGTCCCGTTGCCTGTTTTAGTGAAACAGCTGTTGTGTTACATACACCCAGAATGGAATGGTAAGCACGCTTAAAA
>JAAYHN010000103.1 GCA_012735395.1 Alcaligenaceae bacterium
TGCTCCCTTATTAAGAAAAGATAATATTGGCACCACAAACAGCAACAACAGAAAAACAGCCAGCGGCAGCACCAAAGCAAATGCTTTAATTTTATTCTGAAGCGTTGATCTTGCAAACTTGCTTTGCAATGATGCTGCGTCTGACATGGCCGGTTTGGCAATAGCCATCTGAGTCATCAACCCCTCCTTGTCTCATCCTGCCAACAACAGGATTATTCATTATTGATTTAATTACTACTGATAGGGATCCAGAACCCGCACAAATTCGCGCGCCCAGCCAACCCGGATATGGTCTCCCACCTTCAGCGCCTGACTGACCATGGCAATGGGCTGCTTGACAATAAAGTGTGTGTTTTCACCCAGCCTGAGCCGCAAACGGACATGGTCACCAAAATAGATGAACTCGAGTATTTCACCCTCTGTTATCTGGTCTACACTGCCGTCCCCGGGATTAATCACGACCCGCTCGGGTCGAATGGAAACCGATACCATATCGCCAGCTGTCAAAGCCTGGCTGGCCGGCACTCCCTGCATCTGGCGCCCATTATCAAGCACCACTTTGGCAAAACCGTTTTCAATACTGTCGATACGCCCATGCGAACGGTTATTCTCACCAATAAAATTGGCTACAAATGACGTAAGCGGACGCTCATACAGCTCACCGGGAGAATCAATCTGCTGGATTTCCCCATCATTGAATACCGCCACCCGATCCGACATGGTCAGGGCCTCTCCCTGATCATGGGTTACATATACAACCGTAATTCCCAATTTATTATGCAGGCGTTTAATTTCAAACTGCATATGCTCGCGCAACTGTTTATCGAGCGCCCCCAGGGGCTCATCCATGAGTACCAGTTGGGGCTCAAACACCAGCGCCCTGGCCAGCGCAACCCGTTGCTGCTGTCCGCCCGACAGCTGGGCGGGAAAACGGTCACCAAATTTTTCCAGTTGCACCATGGACAGACCATGTTCAACCCGTTTTTTTATTTCTTCTTTACCCATCCCCCTGACCTTCAGGGGAAAGGCAAGGTTTTCGGCAACCGTCATATGGGGAAACAGGGCATAGTTCTGGAATACCATGCCAATATTCCGTTTATAGGCCGGCACCGCCTCTAGGGAACGGCCGGCCAGTTCTATGGTTCCCGATGTCGGCATTTCAAAACCGGCCAGCATCATGAGACTAGTGGTCTTGCCAGAGCCCGAAGGCCCCAGCAAGGTCAGGAACTCTCCTTGCCGGATATCCAGATTCAGGTCTTTGACTATCATGGATCGTCCATCATAACTTTTCTGGATATTCCTGAAACGTACCAGAATATCTGCATCTGTTTGAGCGGTATCAGATCCGGGCATAAGGCTCCTCTCCTGTCTGCTTAGTCATTCAGTTTTTTATGGGTGGCATCCAGCGCCAGTTTAAATTTATCAACCAGCTCATCAACCTGTTCTTTAGTGATGATCAGTGGCGGACAAAAAGCCATCGTATCACCAATATTACGGCTGATCACCCCCAGGTCCTGCAACTCTTTACCAACCAGCCCACCCAGCTGGCCTGGCAACTCCAACGCTGTTTTTTTGGCTTTATCAATCACCAGCTCGACGCCGGCAATCAGGCCAATCCCCCTGACCTCACCCACCAGAGGGTGATCAGCCAGCTCATGCAAACGGCTTAACAGATGCGCACCAACCTGTGCGGCATTATCAACCAGGTTGCGCTCTTCAATAATATTGACGTTTTCCTGCCCCACCGCCACGGCAACGGGGTGCCCGCCCGCCGTGAAGCCATGCCCCAGCACGCCCAGTTTATTGCTTTCATCGGCAATCGGATCAAACATTTTTTCATTCAGCAAAATGGCAGACAGGGGCTGATAGGAAGAGGAAATCTGTTTGGACAAGACCATCACATCCGGCTTCAGGCCAAACGTTTCAGTTGCAAACATTTTTCCGGTACGGCCAAAACCGCAAATAACCTCATCAACAATAAATAAAATATCGTATTTTTGCAGTACCGCCTGGATTTTTTCCCAGTAACCTGCAGGCGGCACAATCACGCCACCCGCGCCCATAACCGGCTCGGCAATAAAGGCGGCAATGGTGTCGGGCCCTTCCTGCTGGATCATGTTTTCCAGCTCCTGGGCCATACGGGCAGAAAATTGCTCTTCGGTTTCCCCTTCTTTGGCATCACGCCAGTAATGCGGGCAGGCGGTATGCAAAATGCGGTCCAGTGGCAAATCAAAGCCACGGTGGTTGCCCGGCAAACCGGTCAGGCTGGCGGAAGCAATGGTGACACCATGGTAACCCTTGTTGCGACTGATAATTTTTTTCTTGTCTGGCAAACCCAATGCATTGGAGCGGTACCAGACCAGTTTGATTACGGTATCATTGGCCTCTGAGCCCGAATTGGTAAAGAATACCTTGCTCATGGGAACAGGGGCCAGATCAATCAGTTTTTTGGCAAACCGGGCGGCCGCATCATGGGTTTTATGGGTGAACTGATGATAAAACGGCAGGATCTCAAATTGGCGCATTGCCGCCTCTACCAGCCTTTTCTCGCTGAAGCCCAACGCAACGCTCCACAAACCGGCCATGGCTTCCAGATATTTTTTGCCATGCATGTCTTCCACATAAACCCCATCGCCTTTAACAATGACCAGTGGCCCCTGTTCCTGATGCTTGCGGGCATTCGTGTAAGGGTGCAGGTGATAGTGAATATCGTCGTTTTCCAACTGAGCTAAAGTATCTTCCATTTGAAGTCTCCGTGTAATGTGCAGCATGCATAATCAAGCTTGGTTCTGTTTTATCCTAAGACAGCAAATGGCAAACGGCTATATCCACTTGAAATATTTTAATCAGGCCAGTTCTTTTTTAGCCTGTTTTTTTAACCGCTGAAGAACAGGCCGCGCTCTCCTTCGATGAAAACCTGCTGTAGACGGGCCACCCCTTGCACGATTTCACCGGTAGGCACCCCACCATAGCCCAACACCATGCAAAGCCCGTTCTGCGTGGCTTTGCGGTAATAAGGCTGACGCACAATCAGGCCGTGACGGCTGGCACAAAGCGAAAATTGCTCAAAACTTAACAAGGAATCAAAAGTGGCCATTAGGTGCAAACCCGAATTACCCTCTGAAATCTTAATTTTCCTGCCAAAAACCCGCTTCAGCTCATGCCGGAACAGCTCTCCGCGCTCCTGATAAACCGTTCGCATTTGCTTGATATGACGGTAGAAGTGCCCTTCGTCAATAAATTCGGCCAAGGCCGCCTGCAGCTGCAGCATGCCCGGCAGATACAGGTTGGAAATAGCCCGCCGCATGGCAGGCGCCAAGGCAGGGGGAACCACCATATAGCTCAGTCGCAAACCGGAAAACATGGATTTGCTGAATGTACGGAAATAAATAACCTGATGATCCTGGTCCATGCTTTGCAAAGTGGGCAAGTGTTGTTCATCATTCCTGAACTCACAGTCATAATCATCTTCAATCACCCATAACTGGTGCTTGCGGGCCAAGGCCAGCATTTTCTCGCGGCGCTGCATTGACATGACCGTCCCGGTTGGATATTGATGGGATGGCGTGACATACAGGAATTTTGCATTCGCCGAGATCATTTCATCTTCAAGCACCATGCCTTCCTGATCCAGCGGCATGCCGTGCACTTTAAGCCCGGCGGCCTCCAGCACCGAGGCCGTGGCCCAATAAGTAGGGTCTTCGATATAGGCCTCCTGGCCCGCATCGCTTAACAAACGCGTACATAAATCCAGAGATTGCAAGGTGCCGAAAGTCACGATGATCTGGTCGGGGTCACACTGCAAAGAACGGGAAACCGCCAGATAGGAAGCAATCGCCTTACGCAGCGGCATATAACCGCCCGATTCGGCATAACCGGACAAATGGATATATTTTTTTGAATAATACTTTGCCAGGATTTTACGCCATATATGAAAAGGAAACGCCGACACATCGGGAATACCCGGTATAAACGCCCCCATCGGCTGTGGCGGGCTGCTTTCATTAAGCAACAGCCGTGCCCCCCTTTCAGAATACACCCAGGGCTTCATGGCTGGCACCGAGTCTGCCTGCTTCAGGGGCGTTACCACCTTTGAAACATAAGTACCGCTGCCTTCCCGGCTGTATAAATACCCTTCCGTAACCAGGCGTTCATATACCAGGGACACCGTGATGCGTGAGATACCCGCCTCTTTGCTCAGGAAACGGGAAGACGGCAACTTCCTGTCGGGCGGCAGTTTGCCGCTATTAATGAAATCATGAATTATCTGATAAAGCTGCCGCTGCAAGGGCGTTTTATCATTGCGGTCCAGTTTCTCAAGCACCAGTTCTGCCAGTGGAATTTCAAACATATTACTTACTTATCACTTATTCTTTACATATCAAATTTTCTTCATGATTAAAAATATTATTTATTTCATATGTAAATTAAAAAAAGAGAGGTACAAAAAACCATCCCAAGATCATGGCATTGCCATAACAACCTTAAGGCACAGGCATATTGCAAAGCTCCTGTCCATCTGCCTTTTATTTTAATTAAGCCATAAACCATATCCCTGAAATCACGCCTGCAAAAAACACTTCACGGGAAAACCCCTATTTCCCATAAAAAACAAAACTTGCGATCATGTCACATCCGTTCTGCCTGCCATTGACTCACGAGACAGTTTCAACAGGCCCCCACATACGGGTAATCTTTCATTATGTTCACCAAAAAGGACATCCAACCATGTACAAACACACTCGTTTAGCTACACTTACCGGACTGATATGCTGCGTACTGGGTACCGCTGCCGCAGCCCAAAGCCTTACCGTGGTTTCATTTGGCGGTGACTCGGGAAAGGCGATGGAGAAAGCCTATTACCAGCCGTTCCAGAAAGAAACTGGCATCCGGCTTAATGCCGTTGATTACAACGGTGAAATGGGAAAAATCAAAAGCATGGTTGAAACCAATAGCGTCCAATGGGACGTGGTAGAGGTTGAGGCGCCCGAACTGGAGCGCGGCTGTAGCGAAGGCCTGTTCGAAAAAATTGATTACAGTAAGGTTTTACCCGAATCCGACTTTATTGAACATGCCGCCACCGAATGCGGGGTGGGCACATTTATCTGGTCGGTGGCCCTGGCTTACAATAAAGACAAACTGAAAGACGGGCCGGCATCATGGGCCGATTTCTGGGACACAAAAAAATACCCGGGCAAACGGGCCCTGCGTAAAGGGGCAAAATACACGCTTGAAATTGCCCTGATGGCCGATGGCGTACCACCCAAAGAGGTTTACTCGGTCCTGGAAAAACCCGAAGGTGTTGAACGTGCCTTTAAAAAGCTTGATGAGCTCAAACCCCATATCCAATGGTGGGAGTCTGGCTCGCAACCCGGGCAATATCTGGTTGCCGGTGATGTGATCATGTCTTCCGCCTATAATGGCCGTATTGCCCAGGCCATCAAGCAGGACAACCGGCCGTTAGCCATTGTTTGGGATCAAAGCCTGTATGCCCTTGATTACTGGGCCATTCCAA
>JAAYHN010000104.1 GCA_012735395.1 Alcaligenaceae bacterium
GACATTTTGCTGCGGCTCGGGGTCAAAAGACTGGAAAATGGAGTCAGTGTCTTGGGCTTCCGGCTGGCTGGCTTGCTGGGCCTGTTCGGCCATGGCCTTTTCCCATTCGCTGGCCAGGTCATCCTGGTTGATATCGTCTGAAGGTGGGGTTGTATTACTCATGCTTTGGTCAGATCAAAAAATTTAAAGGTCAGCGGCTTGTTTGAGAGACATTGCTGTCCTCGTCATCAAGGGCGATTTCCTCGTCGATGGAAACATTGGTGACAGGCGCTGGCTGGCTTTCGGGTATATCAAAGACAGGTACCTCCAGGTGTTCGGTCACGTTCAAGGCGTAATGATTGTTATAAGTTCCGTATTTGGCTTTTAAAACCGGGACGTTTTCGATGGTGGCGGTTACTTCAGCGGGAAGCTCGATAGGCAGCACCATTCCCTCTTGCAAATCAAGCAGTTCGGCAACACTGGTTTCAATCGTTGTGAAATTTGCCACCAGTTCCACTTCGGCTTCGGGCAGCTGCCCGGCCAGCTGGCGCAGCCATTTGTTTTCCGTGCCTTTTTCGGTTTCATCCTGAAAGGGTTGGGTTAACAGGTCGCGTAAGGGTTCTATCATGGAATAGGGCAGGCACACATTTAGTAAACCGCCCATCGTGCCAAATTCGATGCGAATGGGGGTAACCACGACAATTTCGTTGGCACCGGTAATATTGGCAAACTTGGTGTGCATTTCAGAGCGCAGGTAACGGTATTCAATGGGGTATACCGGTTTCCAGGCGTGCGCATAACTTTCAAGGGTATGGGTAAGCAGGCGCTGGATAATGCGTTGTTCGGTGGCGGTGAAATCGCGGCCTTCAACACGGGTGTTTTGCTGGATCTGGCCGCCAAACAGGGTTTCAATGACCAGAAAAACCAGGGTTGGGTCAAAACAGAACAGGGACATGCCGCGCAAGGGGCTTAGCTTGACCATATTCAGGTTGCTGGGCACGGGCAGGTTGCGCTCAAATTCGGCAAAGGTCTGGATTTTAATGGGCAAGACGGAAACGTCGGCGTTACGGCGCATGAAACTAAGCAGTACCGCACGCAGGTTGCGGGCAAACCGTTCGTTAATAAGCTCGAAGGTTTGCATCCGTTTGCGCACGATGCGCTCGGGAGATGACAAATCGTACGGGCGCACCCCGTCGGGATAAACCGTTTCTTCTTCTATTATTTTGGGCGTGGGCGTGCCTTCGATCTCCGCAAAAAGGGAATCTACCTCGTTTTGAGATAAAAACGTATCGTAGGCCATTATTTATTGCACAACAAAATTGGTAAACAGAACATCATTAATGTGTTGCGTGAAGTGCTCGGGGAAGAAAGCGGGCTGCAACACACGTTTTACAGACTCTTTAATCACATTGGGCGTTTCTTTGCTATGAATGCGTTCAGGGTCCAGGCCGGACAGCTCGATAAGAATACGGCTGCGGGCCTCGGGCAAATACTTTTCAACGCGCTTGCGACTGTTTTCGTCTTCAAAGCGCAGGGTAAAACCAATATACAGCACCCGCGAGAAACCGTTCTGGTTCAGGGTGACGGTAAAGGGCTCAAGCTCAAGAAAAATGGGATTGGCACTGACAAGCGGTTGTGCGGCAGGCTCTTGAGGCTGCTGCCTGGCGGCCTCGGGTACGGGACTGGCTGCAATTTGTGTTGTGTAATACCACATGCCACCACCACCAATACCCAGGCTAAGAAGAATAATAAGCAGGACTTTCATGAAAGAACCCGACTTTTTATCGTTATTTTCATTTTTGCTCATGAACAAATTGCCAACATACTAAAAAGTTAATGATATTTTCGCAGAAAAAAAGGCAAAGCATACCATGGAATAAAGGGGGTTTTTCCTTTATTCCGGCTCATTGCTTTCAGGCCCCGATTTAACCGGCCGGGTGTAATCAGGCAAAAGTGTTAATTAAGCCTTCACGGGACTGGGTAGCCGCTACGGTTTCGGCAGGCAGGGTTTCGGTGTTATCGCTATGGCCGCTGTTATGCGTAGGCGCCTGTGCCATCTGGAATGTTTCCTGGCGGTCATCTTGCCCAACCTGTGCCTGGCCCAGGCTTATGCCTTTTTCTTGCAGGGCCTGGTGCAAATCGACCAGGGCGCTTTCCATGGCCTGGCGCACAGCCGGCGTGGCCGCCGTAAAGGCCGCCTGTGCCACGCCATCCTGGATGCTGATGGAGACCTTGATCGGGCCCAGTTCGGGCGGGTCCAGGCGCATTTGCGCTACATAAGTACCGTTGGCCTGTTGCCTGAAGAACAGACTGGCCTGGGTCGCCAGCTGCTGTGCCATGGCCTGCGACCAGCCGGGATGGTAAAACGAAGTGCCAATGGCAAGCGCTGCGGCCTGTGGCGCCGCACTTGACCCGGCTGCCGCTACGGAATTCTGGCTATTGATACTGGTAGCGATCTCTGCGATATTGGCCGCACTGCCTGGCAGCTTGCCTTGCTGTTCCTGCCATTGCTGCAGTTGTTGCTGTTGTAACAGGCTGTCAAATGCCAGTGCCTTGGCATCTGTTTGTGTGGCAAACAGGGGGGTTCCATTATCCCGGGCTTCAGGGGTAATATTTAAAACCGCTGCCTTTTTAAGGGCGTTGCCGCTTTGTTGCAGGGCGGTTTGCAGTACCTCGGGCAGGCTTTCCAGCTCATTGGCAGGGTTTGACAGGGCCGCTTCCAGACTGGTATTCAATACTGGCCGGGCGCTGTGCAAGCCGTTTTCCGCCAGGCGCTGTTTTTGGGCAAGTTGCTGTGACAGAAAACGTTGTGGCTGGATCAGCTGCTCAAAAACCGTATTCACCAGTGGGTTATCCAAGGGCAAAGTGGCAAGCCCGGGGTTTTCTTCAGCCTCTGCGTCAATTGGCAGGGCCGCATCGGCTTCAGCCGTGCCGGTTCGTGACGGGGGTAAATCTTTTTTATTGCCGGTACCGGTTTTGACGGCTTGTGTATCGCTGGCAGGGGCGGTTTCTGCCGTCGCTTCTTCATTTGCCACGGTTTCATTGCCGGCTTGGGTGGCTTCAGTGGTTTCCGCCGGCTGGCTGGTGCTGCCTTGCTGTGGTGCCTGGTTTGCCTGCGTATTGCCGGTTTGCGTACCTGCGGCAGCGGTATTGGGTGTTGGTGCAGCCGTTGCCTTTTCAGTGCCGGGTACGGGAGCGGGAGCCGTGGCCGGCGCCTGCATGGCAAGCAGCGCCGAAAAAGTGTTTTGTCCGGCAGGGCTGGCCGTGTTTTCTGCGGCCATATTGGCGGTGCCTGCGTTGATTTTGATCTGGGTGCTGATAATTGTCATGGTCAATAC
>JAAYHN010000105.1 GCA_012735395.1 Alcaligenaceae bacterium
GCCTCTGTATTTTCCGATGACTGGGATTTCTTTTTTCTTCTGAAGAAACTGAACATATGTAAATTTTGATTTAATAAGATTATCTGACGCTGATAATGTATTTTACCAGCCCTGCTTTTTATTTTTGACTTTCAGCTTGCGCTTATAATCTTAACCGTACAAAATATCAAGAAGATGTCATTCCATCACCATGAGTACTATTCATAAAAATACCGCTGGCGCCAAACATAAAATCCGTATTATAGGCGGCCAGTTCAAACGCACCCCTATTCCGGTGGCCGATATTCAGGGGCTACGCCCCACACCCGACCGGGTGCGGGAAACCGTTTTCAACTGGATCAACCATTTATGGGACAGTAACTACAATGATAAATCGGTGCTGGACCTGTTTGCCGGTACGGGTGCTCTGGGTTTTGAAGCAGCCTCACGCGGTGCCAGCCATGTACAAATGGTGGAATACAACAAAGATGCGCTGGCAAACCTGCGGCAACTGCGTGACAAACTTAATTTGCAGCAGGTACGCATTAACAGCGGTGACGCCATGCTGGTTCTCAAGCGCATGGATGCCAGCCGCTTTGACCTGGTTTTTCTTGACCCGCCCTTTGAAAAAGACCTGATTCAAGAGGTCATCCCCTACCTGCCCGGCATTTTAAAACCAGGTTCTTTGGTGTATATGGAATCAGAAAAGAAAATCAGGCTTGATTTGCCTTTCGAGTTGCTAAAAGAGGGGAAAGCCGGTGCCGTGTTTTACCAGCTATATCAGTTTAGCAACCCTATACAAGACACTGCCATAAAGCCCCCCTTTTGAATTCATGAAGAAAGGAAATGCTGGTGTCGTGTTATTTCAACCACACCAATTTAGTCAAGTATAATAAACTATCTTATAATGCCCTTTTTTCAAAGATATTCGATATGATTACTGCCGTATATCCAGGTACATTTGACCCCCTTACCCGAGGCCATGAGGATTTGGTTCGACGGGCAGCCAGCCTGTTCGACAAGGTTGTTATTGGTGTGGCATCCAGTGCCGGCAAAAACCCGCTTTTTAATCTTGAAGAGCGACTGGAAATTGCCAATGAAGTATTAAGCCATTACACCAATGTATCCGTCAAAAGTTTCGATGGCTTATTAAAAGACTTTGTACGCCAGGAAGACGCACGCGTTATTGTGCGTGGACTGCGTGCCGTGTCTGATTTTGAATACGAGTTTCAAATGGCCGGCATGAACCGTCACCTGTTGCCTGATGTTGAAACCATGTTCATGACACCATCAGACCAATACCAGTTCATTTCCGGTACTTTTGTACGTGAAATTGCCATTCTGGGTGGTGATGTCAGCAAATTCGTATTCCCATCGGTAGAGCGCTGGTTGCAGGAAAAAGCCAAAGCAAGGCGTGAAGCAAAGGCCGCTGGAAATAATACTTAAGTTAGTGGGTATATGCGTTCCCACACTTGAAGATGTGTAACGAGCATAGGATGAAATACACATTGTGCTTCATCCTTTTTTTGCTGCAGCCACCCGGCTTTCTTCTTGCCTACTATTGACTTATAACAAGCAACTGTTTGATTACCCCTATTGGAATAGGGCATATCTGTAAGTTATTGTTCTAAATGAATTATAATGTCAGGGTAAACACTAATTTTGGTAACCCTATATCATGGCCCTTCTAATTACCGACGAATGCATTAACTGTGATGTCTGTGAACCACAGTGCCCCAACGATGCCATTTCCATGGGTGACGAATTCTATATCATTGACCCAGACAAATGCACCGAATGTGTAGGGCACCACGATGAACCACGCTGCATGCTGGTCTGTCCGGTGGATTGCATTGAACCCAATCCGGAATGGAAAGAAGACAAAGAACAGTTAATGTTTAAATACCGCAAATTAACCGCCTGAATCAACTAGCCGGTTTTCTGTTCCTGTATTTAAATACAAAAAACCTCCAACAACCTCACTTCTGGTGACACATAAGCCAACACCCCAAAACCATTCTGTATTTGGGGTGTTTTTGCGTGACACTCCGTATGCCAAACAGTTAAAAGTACAAACCACGCTTAATTACGCTGCTCTTCCGGATGTATTTTCATCAAGTGTACCGTTTTGCCATAAAAATTTGAAAACCAGGCCGTCGCCAGCTCACCTTCATTAACGGCACGAACCGGTTTACCATCTATATAAACCGTTTCGAAAGCCTCTTCATCATCTTCCAGTACTTCCATGGGAATATCCAGCCGCAACATACCCGCTGCACGGAACACCAGGTAAGAAAAACGGATAGACAGTTCAATTTCCGCTGTTTTAACGGGATCTGCCAATAACCGCCCCTCATCGTCTACCAGCAGCCAGCGTTGCTGGTAATCTGGCTGAATATCGCCTTTTATCGGCACACATTGAATAACCGGGTTAAATTCCATTTCTTTATTCATCTGATTCATATTTTAAGA
>JAAYHN010000106.1 GCA_012735395.1 Alcaligenaceae bacterium
AACCATAGTTATCAATGGTTAACCCTAATATATTTATAAAAAAAATATCGGTAATCTAGCAACGATTTTAAAAAACAACAAAGGAAGAACATGGGCAATCTGAACCCTATGATTATTACTTTCGCCATTTATCTTATTGTTGTTGTTGCGATAGGATTCATTGCGTACTTTTCTACCCGAAACTTCGGGGATTACATTCTTGGTGGCCGCAGCCTGGGCAGTTTTGTAACGGCATTGTCCGCCGGGGCCTCGGATATGTCCGGCTGGCTCCTGATGGGTTTGCCCGGTGCCATTTACCTTAGCGGCCTGACTGAATCGTGGATCGCCATCGGCCTTACCATTGGCGCCTACCTGAACTGGCTGCTGGTGGCCGGACGCCTGCGTGTTCATACTGAATACAATAACAACGCCCTCACCCTGCCCGAATATTTCCACCATCGTTTTGGTGCAAAAAACCGTGCCATAAAGGTTGTTTCAGCCGCGATTATCCTGTTTTTCTTCACCATTTACTGCGCTTCCGGTATTGTGGCAGGTGCCCGCCTGTTTGAAAGCCTATTCAATGTTGAATACAGCACCGCACTCTGGCTGGGTGCAGGCGCCACCATTATTTACACCTTCATCGGTGGTTTCCTGGCCGTCAGCTGGACTGACACCATTCAGGCCAGCCTCATGATTTTTGCCCTGATTCTCACCCCCATCATGATATTGATTGGCCTGGGTGACTGGCAGCAGGCCATGGCCGCCATGGAAACAGCCGCCATCACTGCCGGCAAAGAGTACTCCAGCCTGTTTGCCGGTGCCAGCTTCCTGGGTATTATCAGTGCTGCCGCATGGGGCCTGGGTTATTTTGGCCAGCCTCATATTCTGGCCCGCTTCATGGCCGCCGAAAGCGTTGCCTCTATGAAAAATGCCCGTCGTATTGGCATGACCTGGATGGTTTTGTGCCTGGCCGGTGCCGTTGCTGTTGGTTATTTTGGTATTGCTTACTTCCAGGAACATCCGGAATTGGCCAGTGGCGTTACCCAGAATCACGAACGCATTTTCATTGAGCTGGCCACCATTCTGTTCAATCCCTGGATTGCCGGTGTCATTCTCTCGGCGATTCTGGCTGCGGTCATGAGCACCCTGAGCTGCCAGCTGCTGGTATGCTCCAGTGCCATCACCGAAGACTTCTATAAAGGCTTCCTGCGTCCTTATGCCTCACAAAAAGAACTGGTCTGGGTAGGCCGCTTCATGGTGCTTCTGATTGCACTGATTGCCATCTGGCTGGCCGGTAACCCGGATAGCCTCGTCCTGGGCCTGGTGGCCTATGCATGGGCCGGCTTTGGTGCCGCTTTTGGCCCGGTCGTGATCCTGTCAGTATTCTGGAAACGCATGACCTCTGCCGGTGCACTGTCGGGCATGATAGTGGGCGCACTGGTCGTTGTATTATGGAAAAATTCCGGCATCAATCTGTATGAAATCGTTCCCGGTTTCATTGCCTGCTTCATTACCATTATTGTGGTTTCACTGGCAGGCAAGGAGCCTTCAACAGAAGTAGTCAGCAAGTTTGAAGAGGCTGATAAAGTATTCAGGGCCGAATCCTGATACACACGCAGGCCGGGTTGGCGCCTGTTAACCCGGCCTGCCATAAGCCTGGCACGGTCATGCAAACGGCAACAATAAACCGTGACAATGGCCGCACCAGGCTTTTTTATTTCACCATCAATGCCTGTTTCACCCGTTGTTTCAGCTCAGGCAACACATCCTGTTCAAACCAGGGGTTCCTGCGTTGCCAGATACGGTTACGTGGTGATGGATGCGGCAAAGGCAAATATTCGGGCAGATACTCCCTGAAGTTATGCACTGTTTCAGTCAGGGTTTTACAGGCTTTGTCGTTCAGGTAATAAGCCTGGGCATATCGGCCAATCAGGACGGTAAGCGTAACGCAAGGCATTCTTTCCAGCAGTTTTTCATGCCATAAGGGTGCACACTCTTTGCGCGGTGGAAGATCACCCGACTTGCCCGAACCCGGATAACAAAACCCCATGGGCACAATCGCCACCAGATCGGGATCGTAAAACTGTTCTTTATCAAGCCCCAGCCAGCTGCGTAAATTGTCACCACTCGGGTCATTCCAGGCAATACCGGTTTCGTGTACCTTTCGGCCAGGTGCCTGGCCAATTAACAAAATCCGGCTTTTTGCCGATGCGGCCATAACAGGCCGTGCCCCAAGTGGCAGATGGGGTTCACATACCTTGCAGGCACGAATTTCCTTAAGCAAATGCGGCATTGAGATGGAAGCCATGATACCTCCTGTTTTAGTGGCAAACAGCAAGATCCCCGTTTTCCGGCTCAGAACATGCAATTACACGCCCAGATAACGTGACCATAAACTGCGATTTTCAGCCAGACTGGCCGATGTCCCTTCCCAGACCACGCGGCCACGTTCAAGAATAATATGACGGTCAGCCAGTTTCAGCAGCTTTTCAATATATTTATCAACGATAAGGGTAGTTTGCCCCTCTTGCTTCAGTTTGGCAAGGCAAGACCAGATTTCATCCCGGATCACCGGTGCCAGCCCTTCTGTGGCTTCATCAAGAACCAGCAGGCGCGGATTGGTTGACAAAGCACGGCCAATCGCCAGCATTTGCTGCTCACCACCGGAAAGCTGATTACCCATATGTGAAGACCGTTCTTTAAGACGCGGAAAAAGTGCATAAATGCGCTCAACCGTCCAGCTGTCCGCCTTGTTTTTATGGTTACGCTGATCGGCGAACGCCAGCAGGTGTTCGTGTACGGTCAAGTTGGGAAAGCACATCCGCCCCTCTGGCACAATCGCAACGCCCTGGCGGGCAATGGCATCCGGCTTCATGGCATGGATCGCTTTACCGGCAAACAGGATTTCACCGCTTCTGGCCCGCACATCTCCCATAATGCTTTTAATGGTGGTGCTTTTACCCATCCCATTGCGTCCCAGCAAGGCCAGCGTTTCGCCTTCACGGACAGCAAGATTGATATCAAACAGAACCTGACTGGCCCCGTAACCCGCATTCAGGCTTTTACACTCAAGCAAGAACAAAGAAGCCGGCATGATAATTATTCTCCCGTACCCAGATACACCGCCTGCACCTGCGGATGGCCCTGGATATGTGCCGCATTACCCGTGGTTAATATTTTCCCGTAAACCAAAACGGAAATCCGGTCTGCCAGCTGGAAGACGGCATCCATATCATGCTCTATCAATAAAATGGCACAATGCTGGCGCAGGCCACGGATGAGCTCAACCATTTGCAATGAGTCTTCAGGCCCCATCCCTGCCATGGGTTCATCAAGCAACAACAATTTGGGCCGGGACGCCAGTGCCAATGCCACGTCCAGCTTGCGCTGCACACCATGGGGCAAATTGCCCGCCATGACATCCAATACCCCTGACAGCCCGGCCCGGGCAGCCAGCTCCCGTGCCTGCCGCTGTAAAGCCATTTCTTTGTCACGTGGCTTAAAAAAATGAAAACTGCTGCCATTATGTGCCTGCACCGCCAGCAACAAGTTACCCAATACCGTCTGGTCCCTGAAAATACTGGTAATCTGGAAGCAGCGTGACAGGCCATGCCGCACCCGCTGGTTCATCGACATGCCAGTTAAATTCACGCCATCCAGTACGAGGCCGCCGGCATCGGGCTTGAGCACCCCTGAAATCAAATTGACCAGGGTTGACTTACCGGCACCATTGGGGCCGATCAGGGCATGGATCTCTCCGGCCTGAACCGTTAGGTCAACATGATCGGTCGCCAGCAGCCCACCGAAACGCCTGACCAGGCCTTGTGCACGAAACAGGCTCATGCCCCCACCTTCCTGCTGCTGCCAGCCAAGCCGCCCGGCCGCAGGAAAACCGCCAGTATCAAAAACAGGCCCATGGGCCAATGCCAGAAATCGGTATATAGTTTTAACACTTCAGCCAGGGTCAGCCAGACCGCCACCCCAATGGCCGGCCCCCAGCGATGTCCCATTCCGCCCAGTATGACCATAATAAGCAAACCGGCCGACTCACCAAAAGACATCATGGAAGGGCTCACAAAATTATTATTGACGGCCAGCATGGCACCCGCCAGACCGGCAAAAGCCCCCGCTACGGTAAAGGCCAGCAAGCGGATGGCATAAACCGGATAACCCATGGCAGCCATACGCAATTCGTTATCACGTATGCCCTGCAGGGCAAGACCGAAACGGGAATGCGCGACCCGGCTGCTAATGGCAAAAACCAGGGCCGCAATAAATAACACGGTCCAGTACAGGGCATGAGGAAGATTATTGAGCCAGCCCCCCAATGAAACAGGCGTATAAATGGCATAGCCATCTTCACCCCCATACTGGCCAAAAGAAACGGCCAGGTAGTACAGCATTTGCGCAAAGGCCAGGGTAATCATAATGAAATACATGCCCTTGCTGCGAATACTGATACTGCCAATTAACATGGAAAAAACCCCCGCCACCAATGCACCCAGCCCCCAGGCCAGCCAGGCCGAATCATGACCGGCATCAAGCAGCACCACCAGTGTATAAGCCCCGATTCCCAGAAAACCGGCATGCCCAAGCGCAATCATGCCACCGTAACCAATCAGGAAATTCAGGCTGGTAACCGCAATACTGTATATCAAGAGGCGCTGCACGAACCCCGTATAATATTCCATGCCAAACCACGGAGCGGCAACAGGAAATACGGCCAGCAAGGCCAGCACCAGCCAGGGCAATAATTTTGAACTTAAACTTTTTGTTTGTAATGAGGCACCAGAAGAGCCAGCCGTGCCCGTAGCGTTATTCAATATTTCCATTCCTGCTCAACCCCGTGCCGGAAACAGGCCCGACGGCCGGATTGCCAGCACCGTTGCCATTAAAACATACATGGCAATACTGGCCAGACCGGGACCCAGGTCGGCCGCCACGGAAGGCGGTAAAACAACACGCAACAAAGGCGGCAAAAAAGCCCGGCCAGCCGTGTCAATCAGGCCTACCAGCAAAGCGGCCACAAAAGCCCCGCGAATGGAACCAATCCCACCAATCACAATCACCACCAGAGCCGGAATTAAAATGGCATCCCCCATCCCGATTTGCACGGCCGTAATAGGCCCCATAAGTGCACCGGCCAGCGCAGCCAGCCCCGCCCCCAGCAGAAAGACGAAAGAAAAGACCCGGTCAACCCGTACCCCCATGAACTCGGCCATGCGCCGGTTTGAAGCCCCGGCCCGAACCACCATGCCAAGGCGGGTATGGTTAACCAGCAAATACAGTCCTAGGGCCACCAACACACCGGCAGCAATTAACATAAGCCGGTAAGCCGGGTAAGGCAGGACCCCCAGCAGGGTTACCGGCCCTGACAGCCATGCAGGGGTGGGCGCCATTACCGGTGAAGGCCCCCAGATGGCACGCACCGCATCATCGGCAATCATGATCAGGCCAATCGTTGCCAGCACCTGGGTAAGGTGATCACGCCGGTAAAGTTTTCTCATGACCAGCAATTCAAGCAACAGCGCCAGTATTTTTACCGCTGCCACCGCCACCACAATCGCCAGCAAAAAACTGCCGCTGGCGTCATGGACACGCGCTGCGAGATAAGCACCCACCATATACAAAGCACCATGTGCCAGGTTGAGCGTATCCATAATACCAAACACCAGGGTCAGGCCTGCGGCCAGCAAAAACAGCATCAGGCCATAACCAACCCCGTTAAGCAACTGCTCGAATATAAAAATCACATCCATCACTACTTCCGGATATAAGCCAAATAACGCTTACATCTTGCATTCTGCAACATAGGCATCCTGATGTTCTGGCAAAATTGTCCTGACCAGCTGGTTGGTTAACTCGCCGTTGGCATCACGGCCAATTTTGCGTACATAGTAATTCTGGATGGGATAGTTATTGACCCCATATTCAAAATCACCCCGCACGGATTTGAAATTAGCCTCTTTCAGGGCGGCAACAACCGCCTCACGATCCTGCACATTGCCTTTTACATCACGTACTGCCGCATCCATGGCCATAACCACATCATATGACTGGGCTGCATAAACCGTCGGGTAACGTTTGTATTTATCGCGAAAGGCCTGTACAAACTCCCGGTTTGCCGCATTATCCAGGTCATGCGCCCAATGCGCCGTGTTTTGCATGTTTTCAACCGCATCACCTACTGCGGCAATCACATCCTGGTCGGCAGAAAAGCCGGGAGCCACCAGCGGGATATCTTTCAGGCCCGCCCCCACAAACTGTTTAACAAAATTAATGCCCATGGCCCCCGGCAGGAACAGGTAAACCGCATCGGGTTTGACAGAACGGATTTGCGCGATTTCAGCGGCATAATCAATCTGCCCCACTTTGGTATAAATTTCATCTTTAACTTCACCTTTATAGGTGCGCTTGAAGCCACCCAGGTGATCTTTGCCGGCAGGGTAATTGGGTGCAATCAGGACCGCATTGGTATAGCCGGCTTCATTGGCCAATACGCCAGCGGCTTCATCATAAGTGTCATTCTGGTAGACACCAAAGAAAAACGGGTTACATTGCTTGCCGGCATACTGGCTGGGGCCAGGGTTACTGGAAAGAAAAGGAACTTTGGCCGCAAACAGGGCCGGGCCTACTGCCAGGGCGGCATTGGAAGCCACCGGGCCGGTAAAGAAATCAATTTTATCTCTTTGAATAAAACGGTTCACCAGCTGATTGGCCTGTTGCGGATTGCCGGCAAAGTCGGTTTGCAAAAACTCGGCCTCGACCCCACCCAGCTTGCCACCCAGCTTTTCAACCGCCAGTTCAATGCCATCACGGGTTTCAACACCAATAGCGGCAAAAGGGCCGGAAATATCCAGTGCGACACCCACTTTAATGGGCTCTGCCGCCTGTGACACCGATAATGCGCCTAAAGACAGGGCCACACAAAGCGCTGTTTTATTCAGTTGAAACATAAAATCTCCTTGTTTTTTCTTTCTGTATGCTTATTTTGCCCCCCCTTTCAAACGGCGACAAAATTTCAGGGTAAAGAGAATGGTAACCTATAAAACACCCTATACTTCAGCCATAATCCCGGGATTGGATAAATGTATCCCCCGCTGTTTCCTGCATACAACGGCAATCGGCTAAAATCACGGCAATCCATCCAACCCTGCGGGCATAACGCCTACTGTTTCCTGAACCATGTGGACCAACTTAAGCAATAATTTGCCACTTACCCTTCTGGGCTCCATTTTGCTTGCCCTGCCATCCTGCTTCTGGCTGGGCCGGGCTGCCTATGCCTTACCAAGGGAAATTGATGCAAACCTGCCTGTCCAGCCACCTGCATCACACAACTTAAGCAAACGTGTTTTTTTACTGGCAGGCCCATTCATTGCCCTTGTCTTCAGCCTGTTTTTTGGCAGCAGCCCTGCCGCCATCTCCAGCACCGGTTTCATGCTGGTATTGCTGGCTTTAGCCTGGATTGACGCGGAAACCGGTTACCTGCCCGATAAGCTCACCCTGCCCCTGTTATGGGCCGGCCTGCTGGTTAATTTAAACGATACCTTTGTCCCGCTTGAACACGCCGTCATTGGCGCTGCGGGCGGCTATGTTTTCCTGTGGCTGGTTTACCGGGTTTTCTGGCTGTTTACCCGGCGCGAAGGAATGGGTTTTGGTGATTTCAAACTAGTGGCGGCACTGGGTGCCTGGCTGGGCTGGATGAACCTGCCCTGGCTGCTGCTGGTGGCAACCGTCACCTCCCTGGCTGTGCTGCTGGTGCAACGCCTGCTGCCAGTAAAGCGCGAAATAACGGGCATGATCCGCTTTGGCCCCTACCTGGCGCTGGCCGGCATTGCCGGCATACTGGGCATGTGGCTTTAAAAACAGTCTTACCTGCGTGCAGGCACAGGCTGCAGCTGGCTCTCTTCCTTACGGCGTTCAAACCACTCCATCAGGATTTTAAGGAACAGGGTTGCCAGCGCCATCAAGGCCAGCACACTGGCGGCCGTAAAAGCGGCAGCCACTTTATAGTCATTATTCAGCTGGTCTACCAGCAAAGGCAGGGTCAGGGTCTGGTTCATGATGGTACCCGACACCACGGCCACCGCACCATATTCACCCACGGCACGGGCATTGCTTAACACCGCCCCATACAGCAAACCCCATTTGATATTGGGTAAGGTAACCTTGGTAAAGATTTGCCAGCCATTGGCACCCAATGTCAGCGCCGTTACTTCTTCATCAAGTCCCTGCGCCCTGATAAGCGGAATCAGGATACGGGCCACATAGGGAGAGGTAACAAATATGGTAACCAGGACAATCGCGGGCCAGGCAAAAACCACCTGGACATCGTTGGCCGACAGCCATTGCCCCAATGAACTTTCCATGCCGAACAGAATCAGGTAACAGAAGCCGGCCACCACCGGTGAAGTGGCATAAGGAATATTGACCAGGGCCTGCAGCAGCCTTTTACCCTTGAATTCGTAATGGGTAACGCACCAGGCCAGCATAATGCCAAACACGATATTCATGGGTACGGCCACCACGGCCGCCATCACGGTCAGGCCAATCGCATGCAGCATATAATCTTGCGTGAGATTGCTCCACATGGCGGCCAACCCGTCACCCAGCGCCATACTGAAAATCAATGCCAGGGGCAAGGCCAGCAACACAACGGCAAGCACAACGCCCAAACCAATCAGGAACCACTGCCCAAAAGAATCCGGTTTCTGTCCACTCATAATTGTCTTCTATTTGTCTTCGTATTTATCAAGGAAACGGCTTTGCCACCACTGCAATACAAACAGCAATAACAGGGAGGCAATCAATACCACTGAGGCAATCGCCGCTGCCGCCTGATAATTGAATTCCTGCAAACGCACAAACAGCATTAATGATGTCACTTCGGTTTCAAAAGGAATATTGCCGGCAATCATGATAACGGCCCCAAACTCTCCCAGACTGCGGATAAAGGCCTGTGAGGCACCGGCAATCAAGGCCGGACGCACAGCCGGAAACAGCACCCGGGAAAAGGTCTGCCATTTGTCGGCCCCCAACATGGACGCCGCTTCTTCATACTCGCCTTTCAGGTCTTCAAGCACCGGCTGCACCGAGCGCACGATAAAAGGAATACTGGTAAAAATCATGGCAATGACTATACCCGGAAAGGCATAGGCAATCTTGATATCCATGGCGGCAAACCATTGCCCTATCCAGCCGCTGGGTGCGAACAGGGCCGATAAGGTCAAACCGGCAACCGCCGTGGGCAGGGCAAAAGGCAGGTCCATTAAAGAATCAAGCAAGCGCTTGCCCGGAAACTCATACCGGGTAATGATCCAGGCAAACAGAAACCCGATTACACTGACCAGAATGGTTGAGTACAGCGCCCCCAGTATGGTTACCCTGTAACTGCTAAGCACACGCGGATCGCTGATCGCCCGCCAGTACTCTGCCCAGCTCATCCCGCTGACGTAAACCAGCAGGGTTGACAGGGGAATCAATATAATCAGGCTGATATATAAAACGGAAAAACCGAAGGTCGGGCCAAAGCCCGGCAGCAACGGTGTCCGTTTAAAGAATGAGAATGTTGTTGACATCAAGAATGTTTAATTAACGACGCTTGGATAATAAGTCATCAAGTATACCGCCAGAAGCAAAATGGTTCTCCTGGATTTCATTCCATGAACCCAAAACATCGGTCGGGTTAATGGTACGCAAAGGGGCATACTGGGCTTCGGTCGCTTTCACCACCTCAGGATGATTCACACGCAAATTGAATGTCGTTAGCAGCTCCTGGATTTCTTTGGTGTACTGGAATTGCAGGTATTCGGTTGCCAGTTCACGTGAGCCACGGTTATCGGCCACTTTATCCACGACAGCGACCGGGAATTCGGCCAGCACGGAAACCGGTGGCACCACCACTTCAAACCCCTTGTCTTTATATTCTTTGTCATTGGCAATATTAATCACTTCAGACTCGAAAGTAAGCAGTGCATCACCCTGTTCGTTTTGCGCGAAGGCAACGGTTGCGGCACGGCCACCGGTTGGGAAGTTAACCACACTTGCCAGCAACTTACCGACGAACTCTTTCACTTTGGCTTCATCACCATTGAACTTCTCATGGGCATACAACCAGGCACCCAGGTAAGAATAACGTGCATTACCGGATGTTTTCGGGTTCGGGAACACCACTTTTACATCATCACGCACCAGGTCATCCCAGGTTTTGATGTTTTTCGGGTTACCTTTGCGCACCAGGAAAGCGATGGTGCTGTAGTAAGGCGAGCTGTTGTTTTCAAAGGCTTTTTGCCAGTCTTCCTTAACCAGGCCGTGTTTTACCAGGAAGTTGATATCAGTCACCTGATTGAAGGTAACCACGTCCACTTTTTTACCCTGGACAATATCCTGGGCCTGACGGGATGTACCGGCAAACGACTGGTCAATTTTAATATCTTCACCGGTTTTGGCTTTCCAGTGTTCGGTAAATTTGGGGTTGATTGCCGCAAACAGTTCACGGGCAACATCATAAGAGGCATTCAGAATAGATTTTTCCTGGGCCTGTACAGCGGTCGCTGAAAAAGCGGAAACAGTCGCCACAGCCAGAATTATTTTTTTCAACATAGCGTATATCTCGTTCAAATAAGTAAGTTTTGCAGGCACCTTTATTCTTTTTTACAAACAGTTATTGCTTGATTACCAACTGGAAGTTATTAGCTTTAAGGTTGAACAGAGAATAACAAAGAGGCATATATAGCGGAACGACTAAATAATAATTTCCTTATTACCAAAAGATATATGAATTATTTTCCTGCCGGCAAACAAAAAGCGGTATTCCCCGCAGGCAATACCGCTTCTGTAACAAGGCCTGCCGGTTTAGCAGGCCACCAGGCAAGAAATTAATAATGAATCACGGTACGGATGGATTTACCTTCGTGCATCAGGTCAAATGCCTCATTAATGCGGTCCAGCGGCAAGGTGTGGGTAATGTAGGGGTCAAGATCAAGCTCGCCTGCCATGGCCTGTTCTACCATACCTGGCAGCTGGGTGCGCCCTTTTACGCCACCAAAAGCACTGCCACGCCAGACACGGCCCGTTACCAGCTGGAACGGACGGGTACGGATTTCCTGGCCAGCTCCGGCCACACCAATAATCACGCTTTCACCCCAGCCCTTATGGCAGCATTCCAGGGCTGAACGCATCACGTCTACATTGCCAATACATTCAAAACTGAAATCAACCCCGCCATCGGTCATTTCAACAATGACTTCCTGGATGGGGCGGTCATAATCTTTCGGGTTGATACAATCGGTGGCACCCAGCTCTTTGGCCAGAATGAACTTGTTAGGGTTGGTATCAATCGCGATAATACGCCCGGCCCTGGCCTGCACCGCCCCCTGAATCACGGCCAGACCAATAGCGCCCAGGCCAAACACGGCAATGGTATCGCCTTCCTTGACCTTGGCGGTATTGTGAACCGCACCAATACCGGTAGTAACACCGCAACCCAGCAGACATACCTTTTCAAGCGGTGCCTCGGGGTTGACCTTGGCCAGCGACACTTCGGCCACTACCGTGTACTCGCTGAACGTACTGGTACCCATATAGTGGTAAATTGGCTGGCCGTTATAGCTGAAACGGGTGGTGCCGTCTGGCATCAGGCCTTTACCCTGGGTTTCCCTGACGGAAGAACACAGGTTGGTTTTGCCCGAGGTGCAGAATTTGCACTTGCCACATTCTGCCGTGTAAAGTGGAATAACGTGATCACCCGGTTTAACACTGGTAACACCCTCGCCCACTTCCACCACAATACCGCCACCCTCATGGCCCAGTACGGCAGGGAACACACCTTCCGGGTCCACGCCTGACAGGGTATAGGCATCGGTATGGCACAGGGCCGTATGCGTGATTTTGACCAGCACCTCACCTTTACGGGGTGGTTCCACGTCAATTTCAACAATTTGCAGGGGTTTGCCCGGCTCAAAGGCAACTGCGGCACGTGATTTCATAATTTTCTCCTGGGATCTTGGTTTGTTCAGAGAGGAAGCGGCTACCGCCGCTTTATATTATTTCAGGTATGAGCGAACCAGCCCGGTCAGCTCATTGACACTTTGCGCACGCCGTTCGGCGGAAACATCCGTTTGCCCGAACTCTTCCCGGATATGGGCTTCCATGACTTCCGACATCAGGCCATTGACAGCCCCCCGGATCGCGGCAATCTGTTGCAGCACGGGGCCGCAATCGGCCCCTTCTTCAAAGGCCCGTTCAAGGGCATCACACTGACCGCGAATACGGCGTATGCGTGCCAGTACACGCTTTTTTTCCTGGAGAGAATGTGGCATGGCGCATGTTCTTGGGTAATATACTGGGGGATAGTATATCTGAAGTCATTGAAATATTAAAGGATTAGATCTCAACACAATAATCGCGTTGATAGGCGGCACACTGCGCCTGATTCATCACTTTGCTGTAACCGCGCTGGTTTGACAAAAAACGGGTTGTGCCTACCCTGGTTTCAATACAATCATGGCTATGACCATATAGCCAGTCATCGGCCAGCCGATACAACCGGGGAATGTCACTCGCCCAATAGGCACTCCGGATCAGGGCGTCGGGCGTCTGGCAATAAGCGGGGGCCAACAGCTCAATTGAAGGCAGAAAATGGGTCACGACCACTTTCTTCCTGATATTGTCTGTAGGCGCTGCCAGTGATTCATGTATGAACTCACAGGCCTTTTTATACTCATGCACGGTATCGGCAGGCTGCATGGCCACCAGACTGCCATCTGCCGAATAGCGGCGTATTTTAAGGAAATCGGGAATCCTGCTGCGGGCCCAGAGCATGGATATATCGGCCTGCCCGGCCAGGGAAAAATCGGTCCAGAGCGTGCTGCCCACAAACAGCACATCTTCTATCTGCAACGCTTCATTATCCAGCAGGGTTACCTGGTAACGGTCACAAACCTGACGGTATTGCTGTTTTGCCTGTTCAAACTCCATGCCGTAGTATTCATGATTGCCCAATACATACAGCACTGGCAGGTCGGGCGCCTCATTCCTGATCGCCTCCAGAAAACACTTCACTGAAAACAGATCACCAATATCACCGGCCAACACCAGCACATCCAATTGTGCCAGATTGGTGATTGTGCATGCACTGAACTCGGTATGCAGATCGCTGTGTACGCCAACTTTTAACATAGGCTTGCCTGTTTATTGTGGAAATTCAATGGACCTATATCTGTGCCCATAGGATAGCCCGAATAGCGCTATTATTGAAGAGCTTTTTACAAAACCAATCAACCATAAATCAAAAATCCGGTGCAAGCTCGGCAAATCCTGAAAATAGCCATGTTTTCACCCTGGCTTCTGATGGAAATCAAGGCGGAATATCTTATAGTTGAGTATATTAGTCAAGTAATAAATCCCACTCCCTTACAGGAATTGCCTTATGAGTTTCCCCTCTTTTTTTGACCAGGCCCCCACTATCAGCCTGCGTGATCCACTGGCCGGATTTCTGGGTGCCGCCCACAATGGCGTTATTCAATATACGTATACCGATGTCGTCAAACTGGCGGGCCACTCCTGCCCGACAGTAGCGGGTGCATACCTTATGACATTCAAGGCCGCCGTTGTACCGGCAGCACCCGGTATGATGCCTGCCCTGTTTGATGCCCTGGAAGAGACCGCGTCCCCCGAACAGAAACAGGCCTTTGCCACTGCATGGCAGGATCGGGTCAGGCAGATTTTTGAAAACGCAAATCATCCGGAACTGGTTGTTTTCAAATAATGCCTGCACCAGGCCAGACATGAAACCACCTGGTTTTTTTAGCATTCAAAAAACCGCACTCATGTTATAACTATGCTTTTTCGCAACTTGCGATATTATTATATTTTTTGACATGAAAATTGCTTTTATCGGATGCGGTGAGGTTGGCCTGGCCTATATCAATGCGTTCAAACACACTTCCCACCAGATCACCTATTTGTGCGCAAGAAACCACCCGGCAAGCCTGCAACAGCTGGCCCGGGAACTGAATGCCTCACTTGAAACAAAGCCCGGAGACTGGCTGGGCGAAGCGGATGTGGTTGTTTCTGCCGTTTTTGGCCATGGCGCCCTTGACATGTTTACCCAGGCACAGCCATGGCTGCGTCCCGGAGCGCTTTACATTGACATGACAACCGCAGACCCCGAACATATGGTACAGGCTGCCCAACTGGCAGCCCGCCATGACATCCATTTTACCGATGTCGCAGTGATGGGTGCGGTTGGTTTGCTAAAGCATAAAACAACACTGATCTGTGCCGGTACCGGTGCAGCCCAGACCGTTGAGCTGTTTGAAACCATTCAAACCCCCATCAGCATAAAAGGTAACCGTGCCGGTGATGCCGCCACCCTGAAACTGCTGCGCAGTGTTTTCACCAAAGGCCTGGAAGCCCTGGCCGTTGAATGCCTCGTCGCTGCCGAGAAAAAGGACTTGCGCCCTACCCTGTATGAAGTGCTGTCCGATATAGACGCAACCCCGCTGAGCACCTTCCTTGAAACGCTGGTGATTACGCATACCACGCACGCCCCGCGACGCCTGAAAGAAGTCACCGAAGCAAAAAGGCAATTGACACTGAATAATATCGAACCCCTGGTAAGCACCGGGGTAGAGTCTTTATTTGCAAGAACCTCGCAGGCACTGGAACATTCATTGCCTGGTGAGGAAAAAACCATTGAAAGCAGTTTGACGTGGCTTGCTGGTGTGGCGGAAGTCAGGAAGCCTTAAAAAAATCACACATTTATTGATTAAAACAGTTTTAATATGCCCATTGGCTATACGCCAAGGGCATATTGTTTAATAAATTTCTACGTTCTTCCCAATCAGGTAAAAACCTGTTCATATACGCTTTGAATTGCTCATTATGCTTGCGCTCCAACAAATGAACCAATTCATGCACCAGAATATAGGCAAGACATTCTGGCGGTTTTTTAGCCAACTCCAGATTAAGCCAAATTCGTCTGGCCTGAATACTACAACTACCCCATTTGGTTTTCATTTTTTTAACGCCCCAATCAGCAACATCAACACCTATTTCATTTTGCCAAAATTCCAGCAAAGCCTTAATTTTATTTTTTAATTCATTGCGATAAAACGTTTCAAGTACCAAAACCCTGTTTTCATCAGACGTACCTGGACTTACATACAAATTCAATTGCCCGCGTCCCGCCTTAATTTCATGCTTGCCGGTTCGTTCTATTACATTCAATCGATACTTTCTGCCCCACAGATAATGGCACTCACCCCCCAGCATTCTCCGCTCTGACTGCCTGGCTTGATTGGCGAAATCCCTTTGCTGCCGCCTGATCCATTGAATACGGCCAATAACCGCCATTCTAATAGCGGTATCTGTCATGCTTGCAGGCGCAGACACCCGTACCCGACCATCGGGTGGCAATACCGTAATACGCAAATTTTTAATGGTTTTACGATTAATTTGCAAGGCCATTGAACCAATCTCAATAATCGTCATTATTGATACTCTTTTTGTGCCTTGGCCAATTCCATTAAGCTTTGAATATCTAATGTATAGCCTTCCGTTTCTTTACGTATTGCATTGGCAATTTCACGCTCTTTAAAACGGTCGCCCACCCAATCCGCTTTTTTAGTATGACGAATGGCATTATCAATTTTTGTTGCAAGCATCTCATCGCGACCGAAATTATCATAAAAAGCCCGTTTAGGAATACTGTCTATTAATGGCGGGTAGCCTGACACCGCCTGTTCAGAGCGAACCACTTTACGGGCCAGCACACGGATCAATTCAAGATACTCCTGATAATCAATCGCTTTTTGACGACGCATTTCAATCAGTTCATCCAGCAGAACTGACATCTGTTCATAATATTTTGGGTTGACGGGATTCTCATCAACAATGGTTTTACGTACATTATTTTCAATAGTTTCTGCCATTGCCTCTTCATTATTGCGAAGGTCTGCCGGAAAATTGTTTAACGCATCAGGCCCCTTTTCAATAATCAACTCAATCAGGCCAAGTTCCTCAAAATCCATCAACACTTCACTATCATCTGCCTTGATATACATATCCAGCAAATGCCTCATGGCGGGTTCATATAATTTCATATCAACGAAATCACCGCTAGCCAATTTAATTTCATTGCGCATTTTTTCAAAATGGGCGATTTCTGCACGAATAGTCTCAATTTCCTGCCTTGAATAACCAATATCAGACATTTCATTGGCAATACTGGCAAACGCACGAAGCAACTTTGCAAACTCCTGATAAAACATCAGGCGCAGGGCTTCTTTTTCATTCAAGGTTTCCTGGTTCTGCCCGGACTCTCCACAAAAATAATGGATATAGTCTAGAAGATTACGTGGTGCCTTAACGGGTTCACACAGGCTGCGCACCACTTCAAGCGCGATTTCCAGATTATGTTTGGCTTGCTCTAAACGATTTTTCAGCAAACCGGCAACATCTTCCTTGTCATATCCTTCAAAAGCGCCTTGGGTATAATCAAAAACAGCTTTATCCAAAGAACGGAACAAGTCTTTATAGTCAATAATATAACCATATTCTTTACTGTCGCCATCCAATCGGTTCACCCTGCAAATAGCCTGAAACAAGTTGTGGTCGGCCATTTGCTTATCAATGTACAAATACGTTGCCGACGGTGCATCAAAACCGGTCAGCAGTTTATCAACCACAATTAGCAAACGCATTTGCCCTGGTTCTTTAATAAAACGCTGTTTTACCTCTTTTTCAAATTCTTCAACCCGACTGGCTGCCTGATCTTCAGATTGCTCAAAATAATCGGCCAGCATTTTACGATAAGTATTGTATTTAAACAGTTTTTCGGTCAGTCCCTCTCCGGTTTCTTCGCCCTTGATACTGGCCGCTGTGGGCTGAAAACTGGTAACTATTGCTATCTTTCCGGCCAAATCAGTTTGCATGAACATCTCATAAACTTTACATGCCTGATACACGCTGGAACACACCAGCATGGCATTACCGTAACCATCCATCAGCCGGGGCCTGGTTTCCATATCCAACAAAATATCACTCACAATCTGCTGTAAACGTGATTGACTGGAAAGTACCTTCTGCAAGGTACCCCATTTTTGCTTAAGCTGGTTTTTTGCCAAACGGGAAAGTCCACGGGTTTTAGCTTCAAACCACTCATCTATTTTTTTCTGTGAAGTAATGTACTGATCTATATCCCGTGCTTCGTAACGCAAGTCCAGCACCACCCCATCAGCAACAGCTTCATCATATTTATAGGAATGGATATAAGGCCCAAATACCTCTACCGATTTTTTCTTGTCTTTTTTCAATAAAGGCGTGCCGGTAAAGCCAATAAACATGGCCTCTGGCAAAATGGCTTTCATGGCCTCGTGCAATTTGCCAGACTGTGTACGGTGACACTCATCAACAAATACGAAGAGATTGCCCTTAGCCCTGAAATCAACCGGCAATGATTTTTTTAATTCAGCAATAAACTCATCAGCCGCAACATTACTCTCTGGCTCAGACTGCCGGCCAAACTTGTGCACTAAAGAGCAAAACAGCCAGGGGTTGGGCTGGTTTAACGTAGCTACCAGGTCGGCCCCGCTGACTGTCCGGTAAATGTCTTCATTCACGCCAGAAAACACTTTTTCAATCTGCTCATCCAGCTCAGTGCGGTCAGTAACAATCAACACCCTGCTGTTTTCAACATTCTCCCGTATCCACTTGGCAAGCCACACCATGGTCAGGCTTTTACCGGATCCTTGTGTATGCCAAATAATCCCGCCTTCACGCCGCAGCACATAAGGCTTGGCGGCCTCTATGCCAAAGAACTGGTTGTGGCGACATATTTTTTTAACCCCGGCATCAAATACAATAAAATCATGAATAATTTGTAAAAAACGGTGTTTATTACAAATACAGCCCAAATGAAAATCAAGTTTATTTGCGCAAGAATCTGCCGCCTCTTCTTTCCATTCCAGATAGTATTTTTCTGGGGTTTCAATCACACCATAACGCAAGCCCTGGGAGTCATTGCCTGCCATCACCAATTGCATGGCAGTGAAGAAATTACGGATAAAATCCTTTTTCTGATTATCCAGATTCTGGCGGATACCTTCAGACACGGAAACCGATGAACGTTTTAATTCAAGCACGCCAAGCGCAATACCATTTACATACAGAACGATATCAGGACGCTTTTTATTTTCACCCTTGATAGAAACCTCTTCTGCAATTGCAAAATCATTCTCTTGCGGGTTTTCCCAGTCAATTAACCATACTGTTTGGTTCGGCTCACCGGCACCCTCCTTGTCTTTAACACCGTAACGCAGCAGATGATAAACCGCTTTATTAACGTAATACAGCTTTTTACCCTCACCCAGTGCAGCCGCTGTTTCCAGCTGGCGTAACACCCGGCCAACAAGCGCATCACTAACACCGCGTTTTTGCAACCAACCTGCAAGAATCTCAACCTCGGTGTTTGTCAAGATAGTTGTCACTGTTTTTGGTCTTAAGCAGCTTGTTGCATCTTCATCTCTTTTTCAGGGTTCAACGTGACAGGTCCAAGCGGCTCACAATTTCTGACTGGGCGTGTTCCCCAG
>JAAYHN010000107.1 GCA_012735395.1 Alcaligenaceae bacterium
GCTTTACAGAAATAGAAATGATGGTGTAATATTTAAATCTTTCACGGCCAGGTAGCTCAGTCGGTAGAGCAGAGGATTGAAAATCCTTGTGTCGGCAGTTCGATTCTGCCCCAGGCCACCAGAAATTCCCAAAAACGCCAACTTGTATAAGTTGGCGTTTTTGCTTTTGTGTTCTAAAAAAACACCTTAAACTAGCCCTTTCTTTAAAAACAACATTACCAGATAAAACTGAAATGGCAAATTCATTTGGTTTTATATCCAAACTCTGCCCGCCAAACTAACCCACACAAAACAAAGCTGAAAGCACACCCCAGGTTTCCCTTGCATGTTTTAAGGAACTTTGCCATAATTTATCAACCAACTGTTTGGTTGATAAATATTAAGGAGACTATCAAATGAAAAACAAAAGTGGCGCGCTGGCAGGATTACGTATTCTTGATCTTACCCATGCTCTTGCTGGCCCATTTTGCTCACAAATTCTGGCAGACCATGGTGCGGAAGTTATAAAAATAGAACCTTTGGAAGGCGACTTCTTCAGGAAGATCGGCCCCTTTCGCACTGATGACAATGAGCGCCATTTTGGTGGGCTGTTTCAGTCCTGCAACCGCAACAAACGCTCCATCTCCGTAAACCTGAAACACCCGGAAGGACTGGCAATAATTAAAGAGCTGGTAAAAAAATCAGATGCCCTCATTGAAAACTATCGCGCTGGTGTCCTGGAAAAACTGGGCCTGGGCTACGAAACCCTGCGTGAAATCAACTCGGCACTGGTTTATACCTCTATCCGCGGTTTTGGCGATAAAGCCGGTGGAGAAAGCCCATATATGCAATGGCCCGCTTTTGATATCGTGGCCCAGGCAATGGGCGGCTGGATGGGCATTACAGGTGAAGATGCCCAACACCCTGTAAAAGTAGGCGGAGGGGCAGGCGACACCGTCCCCGGACTATTTGCCGCTTTTGGCACCATGACCGCATTATGGCACGCCCGCAATACCGGCGTTGGCCAATACGTGGATATCGCCATGACCGATAGTATTCTGGCCATGTCCGAACTTGTTGTTTCCCAATACTCATACCTTGGGGTTTCCCCCACACCAACCGGCAACGGCATTCCGGGCCTGGCCCCTTTTGGTACGATTAATGTTAAAGATGGTGTAATTGCCCTTGCTGCGCCCCATGATGTCCAATGGAAGCAATTGTGCGTATTAATGAACAGGCCCGAACTGGCAACAGATCCCCGATTCAGCTCTGAGTCTTTACGCTGGGACAACAATCAGGCCTTGCGACAGGAAATTGAAACATTCACGCTTACCAAAACCAAGCATGAGTTACATGCCTTGTTGGGTGGCCGGATTCCATTCAGCCCCATTTACTCAGCCAAAGAAATTTTCGAAGACCCACATTTTGCCGCTCGCTCCATGCTTCCTGAAGTAGAACAACCCGGCAGCACCCTCCCCGTCCAAGTACCGGGAATTCCTGTTAAACTTTCAGAAACTCCCGGTCAAGTTAACCATCGTGCACCTAAACTCGGTGAACACACGCGCGACATTCTTGAAGAATTTGGCATCACTAACGAAAAAATTGATGAACTGATAAAAGCGCAGGCCTTGGCCGCACTATAAACTTACTACATTGCAATGACAAAGAAAACGATACAAAACGTAGACACCGCTTTAGTAGAAATGGCTGAGACACCATCAAAGCCAGCCATTTCCACCACTTCACCCAAAAAAGTCACTACCACAAAAAATGTTACCGGAAAACGCGGCTCACCCGGCAAAAAGCATGAAGACAAGCTCACCGCCATTTTACGCACAGCCGCCCAATTATTTGCAGACAATGGCTACGAGGCAACCTCTTTAGACACCATCGCTGATCGTATGGGCATGCATAAAGCCACCCTTTACCATTACACCAAAGGCAAAGAAGAAATACTTTATCAATGCCTGATCCGCTCTTTCTCCGATCTGGATAAAGTGCTTGAGCAAATGGAAGACAGAAGCTCCCCCCCATTAAGCCGTTTACGTACTTTTTCCAAACACCTGGCTTACGCACAAAATAGTGACTTTGGCCGCTGTCTGGTACAAGTTGGCGTTCGCCCCCTTGCTGAGTCTGGTAATGATATAAAGAAATTCCAAAAACGTTTGGATAACACTGTACGTTCACTGGTTACCGAAGGTATTGCCGATGCCAGTATCAAACCCTGTAACCCCGCCCTTATTTCAGCTCTTTTATTTGGCGCGCTTAACTGGGTTCCCCGCTGGTATAAGGAAGGACAACAACTCAATATTGACCAAATCGTAGACTCTTTTATAGATACCATCACTGACGGTATCGCCATACAAAAATAAAACTAAACTTATTATAAAAAAACAGCTCCAAAAAACTGTTTTTGGAGCTGTTTTAAACTCGGCCTTACTATTACTACATTGACCGGCTAATCACATCTTTCAATGTTTCATTGGAACCACCATAAATACGTGCAACCCGCGCATCCATGTATAACTGGGCGATTGGATATTCACACATATAACCATAACCGCCAAACAACTGTAAACAGCGATCAATAATCTGGCATTGCTTATCTGAGCCCCACCATTTTGCCATCATCGCATCATTAGGCATTAAAGGCTCTCCACTCACTAACTGCCTTACCAACTCATCAATAAAAACCCGCCCGATACGGGCTTCTGTTGCACACTCTGCCAATGTGAATTTGGTATTTTGAAAATCCCACAACGTTTTACCCAGCATTTTTCTATTCTTGACATGCTCTAGGGTTAACTCAATGGCTCGCTCAGCGCATGTAATACCCACTACCCCAATAGACAAACGTTCGCGTACAAAGACATCCATTAACTGCCCGAAACCTTTGCCTTCCACCCCTCCAATCAGGTTTTCCTTCGGCACCCTTACATCATCCAGAAAGATCTCACATGTATCCAAGCCATTCTGGCCTATTTTTTCAAGCACTTTACTTACTTTAAAGCCGGGACATTTATCTGTCTCTACCATAAACAGCGAGATACCTTTAGCACCAGCCTCACCAGTACGTGCAGCAACCAATGATAACTCTGCCTGTTTGCCATGCGTAATGAAAATTTTACTGCCATTGAGAACATATTGGTCCCCATCAAGCCGTGCCGTTGTGCGCAAGGCTTTGACATCCGTACCGGCATCCGGCTCACTAATACACACCGACAACATTTTTTTTCCAGAGGCAATGTCGGGCATCCAGCGCAATAACTGCTCATGAGTGGCCGTGCCATGAAAAAATGCAGGACCATTCACTGACCCCGGTATAAAACCAAATGTAGTATCACAGATACGGGCCTGTTCTTCCATCACTACGACCTCATGCGCAAACGTTCCGCCCATGCCGCCATATTCCTCAGGAATACTCATGCATA
>JAAYHN010000108.1 GCA_012735395.1 Alcaligenaceae bacterium
CATAATTGGGATGATGGTCGAAACGACTGCCCAGCAACAACTCCCAGTTTTCGCCCAGCATCATTTCATCCTGCAGGAAAAAAGCCTTGTGGGTGGCACTTTCCCGGCCGGATGCATTCACGGTAGGGTCTTCCAGGATTTCCTTGCGCAATTCGCCACCCAGCGTCACCGTGTGCCCATGCAAAGGTTCAAAGCTGACCATGCCGCTGGCCACTTTATCGGTAAACTGGTGCGGGCCGGTGCTACCACCATCTGTCCGGTCATTAACACGCTTAAGGTTAGAACGGTACAGCTTGATTTCACTTTTCCCCCAGTCCCAGTCTCCGGTGTGTGACAGGGAAAGGCGCTGCCGGCGGATATTGTCGTCTGAACGGTAAGTGGTACTGTGACGCCAGCGGTCTTCTTTACCGACACTGATCGTGGCATCCAGACGTTGCCTGTCATCGGGCGTCCAGGTTAAACCTACCGTACCCAGCAGGTCTTTCCGATACCCCATAGAGGTTTCATGAAAGGCCGTAGGCGTCGCGCTTTCGGGGGCATACAAGGCTTGTGTGTGTTGATATTGCCCGGAGACCGTCAGGCCAAGCACGTCCTGTACCAGGGGCCCTGAAATATAGGCACCCATGCGGTGACGGTCACCGCCCCGGCTGCTGCGGGGAAAAACGCCATCGGCAGAAAAGACGTTAACCCATTCATCGGTGGCACGCCGTGATATAACGTTAACCACACCGCCAAGCGCCTCGGAGCCATATAACGAAGACATGGGGCCACGAACAATTTCAATACGCTCAATGGCTTCTGCAGGCATCCATCCGTGCTCAAAATCCGAACCGTAAATAAGCGGCCCCGACTGGTTGATGCGCATGCCATCATACAGAACCAGGGTATGGTCTGTTTTCATGCCGCGAATTGAAATACCCTTGCCATTAATGCCAACGCTGCTCAAGTTCACACCGGGCGTGCCTTCTACCGCCTGGGCCACATCATAAATGGGCCGACGGCTCAATTCTTCGCGGCTTAGCACCGTGACACTGGCTGGCGCATCTTCCAACAAGCGCTCGCTTGCGGATGCCGTTACCACAATAGGCTCCAGCTGCGTGACACTGGCTGCGCTGGTATTGGCCCAGACGGTACCAAATATGACACCTGCCAACGCAGGAAATACCTGCACGGGCAGGCGATGGCGTGATAAGAAAACTGGTTTAAAATTTGTCATTTGTGAATTTTTATATCTGTTTATGTTTATAAGTAACAAAACCCGGGTATAAGCTGACTCTGACGCCGGACATTACCGGAATCTGTCTATACGATAGTTACGGCCGCAAAGACTTACCGCCTGAGCGAAAGCATGTCATTTGAATCAGGCAAAAAAAGAAGGCAATAGCACAGACAGCCTGACGCAGGCACGTAAGCGGGAATGGCAAATAAACATAAAAAACCTCGGAAAAACTACCGTTAAAGCGTGATTGGTACGGACACAATCACAGACGAAGACTTAACCGAGGCTTAAAGGAGGAGCGCGCGAGCCCAGTGGCGGACCCAGGGCAGGAAGCGGGGGTAGCGCATGGTTGCCATGCTGCAAAAGGACAGGACGTGATGTAAGGAAAACCGCCAACGCGGGCATTTCCGGGGCTGGTATTAATGTTTGCGATGCAACAAGGCAAAATGCGCAATCCTGGTCATTAGAATGGTCGCCGGGTGATGGCTGGACAGGTTGCCCGTTAGCATCTACCAGTATGGTGCTGGTACCAACAGCAGTACATATGGTAATGGTAAATTTCCCGTCATGTGCACTGGAAAAATCAGGCATGTAACCCACAGGAATCAGCGCCCGGCACAGCAACGACAAAACAGCCAGGCACAAAAGAATTTGCCTGATTCCTGTCACATTGCGTTGAAGTGGGTCTTGAAAAGCGCGCATAGCGAAAAACTATACCATAACTTGGCTATACACTCCCTAAGCAAACCATTATAATTTTGCAAACAATGTCACATTTTGTTGTATGCATAAAACAAGATTTGCCCCACCAATCAACTCACTACGGAAATATAATACACGCCATGAAATACCTGCTTCAAGTTGACTTCCCCTACACAGGCCCCTGGGGTCAGGAAATGACCAAAATAATGAACGAGCTGGCCCAATCCATTGCGACGGAACCGGGCCTGATCTGGAAGATATGGACAGAAAACGAAAGCGCCAATGAGGCCGGTGGCATTTACCTGTTTCAAGACAAACCCAGTGCCCAAGCCTACCTGGAAATGCACACCGCCCGCTTAAAAGGTTTTGGAGTGCCACAGGTAAACGGCAAAATATTTGCCGTGAATGATGCCTTGTCCAAAATTGACAAGGCACCGATTTAAAACTTCACTTCCGGGTGCCGACAATGTACGAATCAAAAAACCAGCCTTTATTGCCCGTACGGCATTTTACGAATCGCCTGCTGCTTCATGTGCTGTGGGCCATCTTAATACTGCTGGCCACGCTCATGGTGGGCGTAGCGGCCTACCTGTTACTGGAGCCTATCAGCTGGCACGATGCCCTGTTAAACAGCGCCCTTATTATTGGCGGCTTGGGGCCGTATATTTTGCCTGAAAGCATGGGCGGCAAGCTTTTCTTTGCCGCCTATAGCATGTTTGTTGGCCTGGTGTTTATTGCCACATTGGGCGTAATTCTGGCCCCATTGGCGCACCGTATTCTGCATAAGTTCCATCTGGATGAGCCAGATGACTAAAAAACAGGTGGCAGTGCATTAGAACCACGAATACCCAAACAAGAAAAATATTTCCTTATGTTTTATATTTAAATTATTAAAATTTTGTATTATCAATACCTTTAACCTGCATGTTTTTGTAATGCTCTTCAAGCTCATTCAGGTGTTGCGCTATGGCCTCTTCTGCCGCAACCGCGTTTCTTGAATAAAGGCACTCAATAATCTTATGCCTGACTGGCAGAAAAAACGCTGGTTCTACCAAACCTGTTGAATATGCAAAATGTACTATGACCTTTCCAACCGCATCCATAAGAATAGTTAAAACCTGGTTTTTAGCCGCCTGGCCCAACAATTGATAAAACTTTATATTTAAACTGGTTCGCTCTTCAATATCCTGCTGTTCAAGCGCTTTTTTTACCTTCCTGACATTTTCTTCCAAAGCCTGTATATCTTCAGCAGTACAACGCTCACATGCCTGCCTGACCACCGCTGTAGTTAATATCTTCCTGGCCTCTGTCAACTCTTCAATACTGATATTGCCAAAGCTATACATATCCTGTATTGCCGTGCTAATCGTACTGCCACCTTCCTGACTGATAAAGGCTCCCCCGGTACTGCCTTTTTTAACAATGACAAGCCCTAATTGCACTAATGAATTAATCGCTTTTCTTAATGTATTACGGCTAACCCCAAACTGTTCAGCTAACACACGCTCTGGGGGTAAACGGTCTCCCACCGATAACTTGCCATTGATAATGTTATTACGTACTTGTTGCACAATATCAGAACTTGGATCGGTACTGCATACACGAGAAAAATAACAATGATCGGTCAAACTCTTTCCTTAAACAAATTTGGCATGCGCCTTCCCCTTATTCTGAACGTATTTTATAAAACCTCTTCACCAAAAACATACAAACAGCAATAAATAGGTATCAATTGGCAAGTATAAGTTCATCCGGGAAAAATATTTCATTCTCCATTGGATCACCCAATTATTTTATGCTATTCTAAATGGGTGACCCAATTAAAGGATAGTATTCCCATGCAAAAAAAACCAACAGGTCCTTTGTCAGGACTAAAAATATTAGACTTCTCTACTATGATGGCGGGCCCTTACTGTGGACGGTGGTTGTCGGACCTTGGCGCTGACGTTATTAAGGTCGAATCTCCCGAGGGAGACTACATGCGCTCGCGACCACCATTAAGGAATGGGCAAAGTGCTTATTTTGGTTATTTGAATAGTGGCAAAAAAAGTGTTGTGCTTGATTTAAAAAATCCGCAAGCAATTCCACTGGTTAAAAAACTAATTGAACAATGCGATATTTTAATTGAAGGGTTCCGTCCAGGCGTCATGCAAAGATTGGGGTTAGATTATGAAACCTTAAAACCCTCCTGTCCCGGTTTGATTTATTGCTCTATTTCCGGTTATGGGCAGTCTGGACCAAAAGCACGCAACCCGGCTTACGCTGCCATCGTACATGCCGACACCGGCTTTGATACTGCCTGGCAAGATTCTCAACCCGTCAAAGACACGCCACCCACCTGCGGAATACAAATCGCAGATTGCCTTGCCGCCACCTTTTCTACTATCGCCATTCAATCTGCCCTGTTATCCAAAGCCATATCGGGTTCAGGTCAAAGAATTGATTTATCGCTGGCAGAAGGCATGCTGTCATTAATGCCTATGCAAATAGTGCAATCCCAATTTCCTTCTAAAAACAGTCAAACACTTTATCAGCCCATAAAAACACGTAATGGTTTTATCATGATTGCACCCATTACACCCAAAAACTTTTTGGATTTATGCACTGCCATTGAACGGGAAGACCTGAAAACGGATAGCCGCTTTATTTCCCCGTTGGAGCGCATCAAGAATTGGCCATTAATTATTTCGATTATGGAATCATGGGCAAGCCAATACGATACGCAAGCATGTCTTGATAAGCTTGTCAGTATTGGCGTACCTGCTTCTGAATACAAATCGGTTGCCGATACATTCACAGACCCCCAATTTAACCAGCGTGGTTTTTATCAGAAAGCAAGCGATACTGCCGGTGAGTTTCTGCTGGGCCGGCTCCCGTTTGTCAGTGCTGATTTACACAGGCAAGATACTTCATTTACCCCAACCGTCCCCTCTCTTGGTGAGCATACCAAAGAAATATTCCAAACCTTTTTATCTCTAACAGACACAGAGTTTAGCCAGCTTTCCGACGCGGGCGTTTTTGGTGCCAAATTACCCGTTACAGCACAATAACAGCGAGTTTTGTACTTTAACCTTTCCAGTCAAATACAAGCCACTTCACAAAAATACATTTACATTAACCGGAGACCAAAATGGATTTCAATTTATCTTCAGATGATATAGCAATGCAACAATCCACCAGAGATGTTGTTAATGAACTGCTTAAGCATGAGCCTAATTTTCATGAAACCAATGAAATTCCCGCTGTAATTGACGAAACCCTAAGCAATATGGGCTATTACGGATTAAGCATTCCCCAGGAATACGGTGGGCTTGAGATTGACAAAGTAACCGGGGCACTGGTTCAACTTGAATTGGCACGCTTGCCACCCCAATTCTGGGCTCCAATCAGGTCTGCACTGGGCCCTACACCTCATGTTTTAGTTAATCATGGCAGCAAAGAACAAAAAGAAAAATGGCTACCTGAAATTGCGTCCGGCCATAAAAAAGTTGCTTTTGCCTTAACAGAACCCGATGCCGGCTCTGATGTTACCGCCATGCACACCACCGCAGTCAAAAAAGAAGATCGGTGGGTTCTTAATGGTACAAAAATATTTATTACCAATGCCAATATCGCCGATATTATTATTGTCTTTGCCAAAACAGATGCCAGTCAGGGACGTAACGGCATCTCTGCTTTTATCGTTGAACCGTCAACGCCCGGCTTTTCTCTTGGCAAACCCATGAAAACCATGGGTTGGATGGTAGAAGGTTTATTTGAAATTTCATTTGATAACTGCGAAATTCCCTTACAGAACCTTTTAGGTGAAGAAAACAAGGGCTTTTACTATGCGCTTGAAGGTTTAAGTGAGGCCAGAGTCAATGTGGGTTGCCAGGCACTTGGAGGTGGCGACATCGCACTGGAACATGCCATCCAATATGCCAAAGATAGAGTCACCTTTGGCGTACCACTGGCTTCACATCAGGTGATACAGCATAAGCTAGCCGATATGTCCATGGAGCAGCACGTTGCCCGCTTACTGCTGCTTGAAGCGGCATGGGGCCTCCAAAACAATAAAGACATTCGGCTACAATCCTCATATGTAAAAGTATTTTGTACTGAAACCGCCCATAAAACGGCCGATTCCGCTTTGCAGATTTTTGGAGGTTCGGGCTACATGAAAGGTATGGTCGTAGAGCGTGTATATAGGGATATCCGTGTACTCAGAATTTACGAGGGTGCCTCTGAAATCCAGCGCAATATGATTGCCAAACAAATATTGAAATAATTACGGTTCATTTCACGCTAAAAACAGCAGCGCCTTTCGTCCTAAAGGGGCTGCCATGCTCTTGCTTTATATGTTAAACACACTATTATTATTTAAAATCATCTGACCGGACGACGCATATATATGAACTCAAAGTCACAGAAAAAAAATGGCCCTCTCTCAGGCTTAAAGGTTATTGAATTTGCAGGCTTGGGTCCTGTTCCTTTTGTTGGTATGCTACTTTCCGACATGGGTGCCGATGTTGTCACAATAGATAGAAAAAACCGCAAATTTTCTGATCCAAAAAACATCATTGGCCGAGGGCGCAGTGTCGTACTCGCTGACCTTAAAGATCCGGACTCAAAAAACAAACTCCTTCCGTTAATTGAACAGGCCGATATTATCATAGAGGGCTTTCGACCTGGCGTGATGGAAAAGCTGGGGTTGGGCCCCAATGAAATAAGCCAACTCAATCCTGGCCTGATTTATGGACGCATGACAGGCTGGGGCCAGGACGGGCCTTTGGCGCAAACCGCCGGACACGATATAAATTATCTTTCCATTACTGGTGCCTTACATGCAATTGGCCCCCAAACAGGTAATCCGGTTCCCCCCCTTAATCTGGTTGGTGATTACGGAGGCGGCTCCATGTATTTACTTTGCGGCCTGCTTGCTGCCTTATATGAACGCCAACATTCAGATAAAGGACAGGTTATTGATGCCGCTATCAGCGATGGCGTTATTTCAATGATGAGTTTATTTTTAAGTTTTCTGTCAAAAGGGACATTTAATGACCAAAGCAGAAAAAACATGCTGGATGGTGGCGCTCCCTATTACAGGGTTTATCAAACGTCTGATAATCAATATATTTCTGTAGGCTCTATTGAACCCCAGTTTTTTCGTCAATTATGTGAAACGCTTAAAATTTCCGATACGTTGCAAGAGGCTCAAAATGATCAAGACAAATGGGCTCAATTACACGCCGAAATTGAAGCTATTATCAAAACACGAACACAAGATGAATGGATACAAACTTTTAAAAATGTGGACGCCTGCGTTGCCCCTGTTTTACCATTAAGCCAAGCCAAAAATCACCCACATAATATAGCAAGAAACGCCTTTATTGAGCTGCGGGGTATTACTCACCCGGCACCCGCACCTCGTTTTTCAAGAACCCCCTCGGCAATTCAAAGCCCCGCTCCTGTTAATGAAACCCGTATTGAAGATATCTTATTACGCTGGAGCTAACGGGTTTTGGCCCAATGTTCTAAATAAGTAGACTGAAGTTTACCCAAATAGGTGGAAATTTCTTTAACTGAGTTTTCAACATCCCGTTTACGTAAATAGGCCAATAAACGATTGCGCGATGGCAACGTATACGGGTTATCTCTTGGGCCAATTTCTTTAATAAAATAACCGGTTACTTCCATAATGGCTTCCATCATGGATATCATGACCGGATTTCGGGTGATTTTGGCCAGAATCAAATGGAACTCGCGATTCAGCCTCTGTCTTTCTTCAAAAAGACCGGCCTCCTGAGCCTGTTTTGTTCCCTCTATGTTTTCTTCAAGGTTAACCAAATCCTCTTCAGTCGCCCTTTCACATACCACCCTGACAATTATTTCACTTAACCATATACGGGCTTCTGTTAATTGTTCTGGTGTAATCGCACCCAAATGGTATAAATCACTTACCCCCCTGATAATTGCACTGGAACTACCCGGCAATATATAAGCGCCTCCAGTTCCGCCTTTCTTCATTTCAATGACACCGGCATACTCAAGCGATCTTAACGACTCTCGCAATGTATTACGACTAACATTTAATTGAACGGCCAAATCCCTTTCTGAAGGTAATTTATCACCCGGTCTCAAGTTGCCATTAGCAATCATGGAGCGAATTTGTGACTCAATTTCATCGACAGCTCTTGCCGGTACTATCGCCGAAAAATTCAAGGCTTTTTTAGTTTCTTTTGGTGATTTACTCATAAATTTTATCCAACACTCTTATTTATATAATTATATCCGTATGAATAATAAACAATCCTAACAAGTAAATCTGCAAGGTCAGGAAAACAGTAATACTTATACTCGTATATATAACATAATATTTTATTAATTTTTAACTGATTTAGAATGGTTTTTTTGGGAGCCCACAAACTCTCCAATGATATAACCAAAAACAATAGCAGGCCCAATTGTGATTCCCGGCCCCGGATAAACGCCTTTCATAATGGACGCCATATCATTGCCGCAGGCATACAAGCCTGTTATAGGCACATTATTATTATCTAACACATTACCGTGTGAATTGACTGCCAGCCCGGTACTACTGGCAGCGTCGGCAGGAAAAACTGGCAAGGCATAAAAACCAGGCCCCAAGATCTTACCCAGACAAGGGTTAGGCCTGTTTTCTTGATCCCCATTAAAACGATTAAGTTCCGTATCGCCTTTCCCAAAGTCAAGGTCATTACCTTGCTCTGCATATTGATTGTTTTTATTTATACTTGCACATAAACCAGCGGGGTCAATACCCAGTTTTTCAGCAAGACTTTCGGGGGTTGCTGCACTAAAAACATATCCATCAGTTTCATATTTTTTCAGGTTTTTTGTACCTGGCGGAATTACTCCCAGACCATACTTATAAATGAAATTGGCATCACAAATAAAATAACAGGGAACTGCCCGTGTTTTCTTGTTACGCTCAAGCATATTTGCAACAAAATGATGGTACGAATCGGCTTCGTTAGTAAACCGTACACCACTTGAATCCACTGCAATAAGCCCGGGTTTTGTCCGGTCCAGGTACAGATGCGGGAACAGCCTGTCTCCTCCTTTCATGCCAATAACCTTGGATACAGGTTGCCAGAAAAAACTGTTTTCATGTTGCTCAAGCCTGGCATTAGTTTTTAATGCCAACGAAAGTCCATCTCCCGTATTCCCTTCAAAAACCAAAGATGGGAAATCCATATTGTTTTGGGCAAGCTTTTTCCTGAGGCTGCTATGATTTGCCAGCCCTCCTGTTGCCAACACCACGCCATAGCGGGCTTTCAATATTGTTTTTTCTTTTTTATCATTAATAAAAACACCACCAATCACCTTACCTGAATCAGTGGTCAGCAGCTCATTAAGTGAGTAATTAAAGCGGATATTGACACCTGCCCGGGTCAAGCTGTAAAACATACGCCCCACCAAAGCATTCCCCATTACCAAGCGCGTCCCTCTGTGATACCTGAGGCGGTCAATACCATACCTGGTCACTAAACGTAAACCGTGCAAAAAATCAGGGATAGAGTGATAACGATTAACAAGGGCTTTAATATCTGCTTTATTAACCATCATTCCCCCCAGGACCATAAAGTCTGGAAGCGGGGCACGAATTCGCCTAAAGTCCCGGCCAAGCTTACGTCCATCAAACTCAACGGCTGATAATGCCCTGCCCTCAATGGCAGCCCCTGGACGATTCAAATAATCTGGATGCTTACCGGAACTGGAAAATTGCAGGCTGGATTTTTTTTCAAGATACTCAATTGCACGATTGGCTGTAGATAAAAAAACATCCCGCAACCCCCTTTCATCATCCTCGCCCAATAAACTGTCCAGATATTGTTTTGCTTTTCCCTCTGAATCAGAATAGCCTCTTTTTTTACCCTCGTTATTTCCGGGAATCCATAACGTCCCTGCAGAGGTTGCCGTTGTCCCACCTACCTGGCTGGAGGCCTCGCACAATATAACTTTCAACCCTTCAAGCGCTGCAGTCAGCGCCGCTGCCATACCACCGGCCCCGGCACCCACCACAATCAGGTCAGCATCATAAGTTTCTTCTACTTTAGCCTCATTCATAAAACTAAGCGTACTCCCAGTGCAATAAAGAGTAAGCAGGCGTCGTATCGGTATGATGCTCAAAAACACCTTTTACTTTTGCTCCAATAACAACCTCTTGCATGGGATCGCCCAATAAATTACCCACCATTCTTATATTTTCTGCCGAAGGCAACTCAACCAACACCACCAAATAAGGGCCATGTTCTTTCAGGGCAGGGTGTGACGGGTGCCATACCCTTTCCCAGCTATAAATGATGCCTTCCGGCTCTATGTCCAGCCAGGTAAAATCAAAACCCCTGCACTTATGGCAAACCCATTCTGGACCAAACCTTACCGTACTACAATGACTGCATTGTTGAACCAGCAGGCGGCCCTCTTTCAGCCCATCCCAATAAGGTTTGGACAATTGGTCCCCTTCACTGACAGGAATGGGTAAACCCTCTGGAAGATAATATGATTTATGACTGTTGGAACTCATAGTACATCTCCTGACCCAAATAACAAATTACTGGCCGGGGTCACCATAGGCCCGCCAATCACAAGGGCAACGTCACTGTTTTCTGCCTGATTGACAGACTCTCCCCGTACCTGTCGCACCGCCTCAAGCACCAACTCAAACCCATGCATATAACACTCGGCCAAATTACCGCCACTGGTATTTAATGGCAGTTTGCCAGAAGGAGCAATCAGGTTTTCAAGGGTAAAAAACGCATTAGCCTCATCCACATCAACAAGCTTATGTTCCACCAGTGCCATTAACACGCCACCGGTAAAATTCTCGTAGCTTTGCACGACACCAATATCTTCAGGTGCAATGCCTGACATATTGTATAAATCCTCGGCTACCGTAGCAAAGTTTGCACTGGCATAATCAGGTGAGTTGTGTGGATCGGCACCAGCCCTGTAACCAGACCCCGAGGCGCCCCCCATAAAATAAACCGGTTTACGCTTGAAGTCCTTGGCCTTTTCAGCACTCATTAATATAAGAGCCGCAGCGCCATCATTTTCCATACAGCAATCAAATAAATGGAATGGCTCTACGATCATGCGTGATTCATCATACTTTCTGGCATCAAGCGGCTTCCCATACATGACAGCCCTGGGGTTATTCTGGGCATGGTAATAAGAGGCCATGGCAATGGAACGCATAACCTCCTGCTGAATATCAAATTCATGCATAAACCGCCGCACTCTCATTGCGAACCGTTGAGGAGGTGCCAACACACCATAAGGCATCAAATAAGCTTTTTCACCTGAAATGGTATTTATGCCGGTTGTTTGCCCAAACCGGCCATACTCGCCCTGGGCCAGGGAACGGAAAACCACCACACAATCGGCCATGCCGGCATGTATCGCTGCTGCTGCGTTAGTCACCGCTGCACAGCACCCGCCACCGCCACCGCCCCATTGCATGCTTGAATAACGCAATTTATTGATACCCAAGGCTGCTGCCAGCCTTGAGGAGTTACTGCGGTCATCTGCATAAGATGAAAAGCCATCAATTTCCGACGGGCTAATACCGGCATCTGAACAAGCCGCAAGAATTGCTTTCAAGGCCAATTTGAACTCGGCATCCGGAGATTTCCCATAACGGTAATATTCAGTTTCTCCAATGCCTGCTACTGCAACTTTTCCACGAAGCCTCTGTGACATGATTATTCCTGTTATGAACCAAAAGCAAAATTTTTACCGAAAGCGCCCGCTTCCTGCAAATCATCTATTTGCATGTCTGAATACCCCAAAACCTTTTTCATAACCTCCAATGTATGCTCTCCCACATTGGGTGCCGCCACCGGGTCAGCCAAGGGAGTCTCAGAGTATTTAATTGGTAAGGAAATATTTGGCACCCACTCTTTAACCCGATGCGGTATCCGTGTCACAACCCTGCTTTCCATTGCCTCGTCAGAACGAATAGCTTCAGCCACGGTCCGTATCAAGCCACAGGGAACACCGGCTTCGCGCATGGATTTTTGCCAATACGTCCACGGCTGCTTTGCAAATTCGGCATTAAGAATAGAAAAAAGCTTATCGCGGCCTTTATTTCTGTCTTTTACAGTTGCATACTCGGGACTCTCAGCCAACTCAGGCAATTTCAAAACCTGACAAGCCAAACGCTGGAAAATTTTATTACTGCCACAATTAATATAGAAGGTCCTGTCACTTGCCTTAAAGGCACCGGAGGGGCATGTATCGGGACTGGTATTACCATGACGTTGTGGCTCTTTACCAGAAAACAAATACTGAACCGGTGCATAACCGGACATCACAACGGCACTGTCAAACAATGAAATATCTATAGTCTGCCCAATACCATGCTGACTGCGTGCAACGATTGCACCAAGAATGGCATTGGATGTCATCATGGCAGTTCCGATATCCATCACGGGAGAAAGGGCACGAACACCTTCCCTGTCACTATAACCATTCATGGAAATAAACCCGCTTTCTGCCTGGGCAATTGGATCAAAACCAAGCCTGTCAGAAAAAGAACCGTTTCTGCCATAGGCTGAAATAGAACAATAGATTAATTTTGGATTGTCAACTTTACAACTCTCATAATCCAGGCCCAAACGCTGCATAACACCTGTTGAAAAATTTTCAACAACGATATCGGCTGATTTTATAAGCTCTTGCGCTACAGATAAACCTTCGGGCGTTTTTAAATCCAGCGATAAACTCTGTTTATTTCGATTGCTCCATAAAAACGGTGCCCCCTGCCCTATTTCATCATCAAAAGGCGGGTACTGCCTAAAATCATCCCCGCGCTGCGGGGCTTCGATTTTTATAACCTCAGCGCCCATATCCGCCAGGATCATAGTGGCAAATGGCCCTGCAATAAAGTGGGTGAAATCAATAATACGAATGCCTTGTAAAGGTAATTTTTTATTTACAGGACGACTCATATGTTCTGGAAAATCAGTTATTAACTTTTCAAGCATTTGTGAATCCTTAAATACCCCCCTATTTTTTATTGTTATAGGGGGGTGTGTTTCAGTTTATTGTTTAATGTTTAACTTCTTAACGACAGGTGTCCATTGTTCAATCTCCTTTTTAATCCGTTGCCCATGCTCTTCCGGGGTACTGCTCTCAGGAATGACACCACTATCAACAAAAAACTTATTTACCGATGGTGTGTTTACTGCGCTGGCAACTGCCTCATTGAGCTTTTTCAAGACATCTTCAGGTATACCTTTAGGCGCCAATACACCAAACCAGGATTCAGCCTCAAACCCGGGCAGCTCTTCGGAGATGGTTGGCAAATCAGGAAACACATCACTTCGTTCCTTGGTTGCGATCGCCAGATATTTAACCGCCTCTGCCGCAAGCATGTTTTTACCATCCAGACCAGTCAGAAACGCAACATCAAGTTGCCCTCCTTTAAATGCTGGCAGCATGGGTGCTGCACCCGCATACGGAACGTGCAGCATATCGATACCGGCAAAATCCTTAAAATACTCGCTCACCATATGTGACAAGCCTGCAATCCCGGTAGAACCGTAATTCACTTTATTTTCAGGATTCTTGACATACGTAACAAACTCTTTAAAGTTTTTAATTGGGCTATTGGCAGAAGCGGCCAAGATCATCGGGGTGATAACCACCGTTGATATCGGTTGAAAATCCTTGACCGTATCGTAGGGAACATCACGGATTAAGGAAATAATCGCATTGGGGCCCGTATTACCAAAAACCAGGGTATAGCCATCAGGCTTGGCCCTGGCGACATAATCGGCGCCGATTGCCCCACCCGCACCCGGTTTATTCACAATAACAATGGGTTGTCCAAGCACTTCAGACATCGGCTGCTGAATCTTTCTTGCCAACTGGTCTGTTGTGCCTCCCGCCGAATAAGGCACAACCAGCTCAATGGGTTTAACGGGATATCCAGCCGCATTCACGGAATGGGTTGCAGCCATGACCACCATACCTGCAAATAGTTTTTTAGTACTGCTAGCGAACTTCATAAGATTGTCTCCTCAGTGTCTTTATGTCGCAGTTATTGCATAAAATTGGCTACTACCTATATTTCAGGTTAAGGTTCGTAACCAAAATCTTTACCTGGATTGGCCCTCATATACTCTTGGCCAAGGGTCTTCCAGTCTCCTCCTTCAGGAATGGTTATTGATATGGCACGCCATAAAAATTGATCCGGGTTACGCACAGAAACCGGCTCAGTATTATTTACTGACATTTTTTTAAGCGAATCGAGTAACAAGCGCCTTGTTCTTGCGATACCGGTATCACTTGTTCCCAAATGTTCTTTTGAACGGTCATAAATATGTGACACACCGGATTGACAGGCCGCATCCTGAATCCACAATCCAGGCAAGCCGGCATTATATTTATTCACTTGTGACTCATAGTCAAAGTGATAGGCATTGTCACGGTTATATTTACTCCAGTAAGTATGATAGGGGGTCGTGACCGGCTTCAGTTCAAATGAGCCTTTTGAGGCATGGCCTGTCTCTCTGCCCATGTGCCCTTCATCAAACAACTTCCTGGTTTTTTCATAAAATGGCTTGGCCGGATGGTAAGAAAACATCAAACACAAAGTGTGATTATCATCAATGGGCACCCATGCGTGACCACTTAACTCTGGATATTTTGCCTGTGGTGGCACCAGCGTCCAGAAAGGCATCATAAACTGGTTAACACGAATATATTCCTTGCCCTCACCAATTTTACGGCGGGACGCAATACTCATTCCACCCTCATGTTGCGAACACTCAAATTTTGGTGCCAGGTCTTTGCCCTGCTTCCATTCATTGATGAATCCGGCATTATCAACGCGACCATGCAATATAGCAGCGTGGGCAGAATCAATTTCACCTTCCAGGGCCTGCAACCAATTACATTCCTGTACTCGCATACTTAATGCAACCTGCTCGCCTGGTACAAGATTCCACTCAACATCCGGCAATGGCGGTAACTGCTCTGTATCCGAACCCATGTATGTCCATAAAACACCATTACGCTCTACCACAGGGTAAGACTTGATGCGAACATTTTTTAACATTGGAGAGCCATCTGGCTCTGCCGGCATCTCTTTACAGGCGCCGTCCACATCAAACTTCCAGCCATGATATATGCAACGCAATCCTTTTTCTTCATTTCTGGCAAAAACCATGGGAGCCCCCCGGTGCGGACAGGCCTGATCAACCAGACCCACTTTACCGTCACTATCCCTGAAGGCAACAAGCTCTTCCCCCAACAACCTTACCCGATAAGGCTGCCCGTCTGGCTCTACATTGTGTGACAAAAGAAACGGGATCCAATACAAACGCATCAAATTCCCCATTTCGGTCCCAGGCCCAACTCGCACCAAGCGTTCATTATCTTCATGACTCAACATAACAAATCCTCCTTTCATTGGTTCAACCATTGACGAAATATACTTGATCTATGTTAAAATGTCCACAAGTTTTTCTTTTTTACACATGAGAACAAGATAGAGATCAAACCCGCAAGGAGACAATTATGGTAAACACCACAATCAAAGCACGAATCGAACAAATCAAATATGAATGTGAAGGCATCATTTCCCTGGAATTAATCCCGGTCAATCAAAACTCCTTCCCATCATTTTCTGCCGGATCCCATATTGATATAAAGCTGCCTAATGGGCACACGCGAAGCTATTCACTTACGAATGCGCCAAACCAGTATGATCGCTACAATATTGCCGTCAAACTTGAAGAAGACAGCAAAGGCGGTTCCGCCTGGTTTCATCATGAAGCCAGAGTTGGCATGGAAATTCAAACGCTTCCGCCATCAAATGATTTTGAAATGGTGCCCAGCGACAAAATGACTGTTTTATTTGCTGCTGGCATAGGAATCACACCTATTTTGTCGATGATTGCCAAACTGAATAGTGAGAATCACGCCTGGACCTTGCACTACTCTGCCAAAACCAAACGCCAACGGGCTTTTTTCCCTTTACTGGAAAAACTCCGGGAAAACTCAAACGGCCAAATTCATTACTATCTCACTGCCGAAGAATCATCAAGAATGGACTTACAAGCCATTATGCAAGCCTCACCCGAAGGCACCCATTTTTATTGCTGTGGCCCGGCTTCTTTTATTAACGTTTTTATTGAAGCAGGCCAAAACCATCCCGCTGAAAACATTCATTTTGAACGCTTTTCCGCCTCACAGGAAGCAGCCACTGACGGCGGATACAACATCCATCTTGCCCGGGACGGAAGAACATTACCTGTCGAAGCAGGGCAGTCTATTCTTGATGTCTTGCTTGATTCGGGCATTGATGTCCAATATGCATGTTCTGAAGGTGTCTGTGGCACTTGCAAAACAACCGTTCTTGACGGCATTCCCGACCACCGTGATGATTGCCTGACCGATGAAGAAAAAGCACAGAATAAGGCTATTATGGTTTGCTGTTCAGGCTCATTAAGTAAAACCTTAACCCTTGATCTTTAGAAACAGGTGTACACATGATACTCGACACAGAAGATTTAAACTTAAAATCAAATAACCCTATAGTTTTGGGCTTTACTCCAATGGATGACATTCATCATGAATTTGAATCTCTCCTGCAACAGGCCCAGGACAGCCCTGATGAAGAATTGCTCTCTCATATACTGGCAGTCCAGGAACACCTTCAAATGCATTTTGACACGGAAGACAAATGGATGCTGGAAACAGACTTCCCTGCAAAAGACTGCCATCTTCAAGAACATGCCGATGTTTTAAAATCGGCACAGGAAGTGGTCAAGCACATACAAGAGGGCAATATGGGTGTTGGCAGGTCATTCCTGTCAGCACTGGAAAACTGGTTCCCGGCCCACGCCAACTACCTGGATTCCGCTTTAGCGCATTGGATGTTTTCCCGCCGTATTAAAAAAGCCAAACCCGTCGTTTTTCATAAAAACCTAAACACGCACAGCGTTGTTTAATTGACCTCTTCCACTTCCCAAAGGGGGAGGTATCATTTCATCGTTATCGGCGTTGCCTTGGCAGAGTTGGAAGCAAGCTTCAGAAGTTGAATAAAACGACGCTCTGTTACTGTTGGCTGCCAACTCTTTCGAGTGATAAGGCCTACTGAACGAGTCGAATCATTGAGCTGCATCTTGATTTGTGCGAGTCGTCGGGTTTGCATGGGCAGCTCAACCTGCCTTGGTGAGGCCAGGGTCAGAAACTGGCTTTGTGCCAAAAGATTGATAATCACCATGATAGACTCACACTCCACAGGACACTCTGGTAGTGGCCCATGATTGAAAAGTGTTTCCCATTGGGCTCGTAACGCAGAAAACTGTGGGGCAACTATCCAGGGATATTTGGCCAGGGATTCCAGGGAAGGAGATGGCTCATTGGCGAGAGGATGCTGATGGCCACACAATATCACAACACGGTCATCCGACAATGGCTCTTGTCGCAAATTGGCCAGCTCGGGATTATGTATGACACCAATCACGATATCAAGTACACCATCCTGAAGCTGCTCAACCAAATCTTCCCAGCTTCCTTCTGCCACACTAAAACGTACTTTTGGGTTTTCCTGAACCATTTGCGCAATGGCTGTTGGCACAATATACGGCCTGGCAATGGATAATGCCCCAATTGAAATTGGGGCAATGCGGTCATTGCCGCTTATCTCGCTTAGCATTGCCCGCAGCTCACCGCACAACAAGCGAAAGCCCCGGGCTAAAAGCCTGCCGGCGAAACTGAGTGAGGTTCCTTGCGCACGCCGGTCAACCAGGGACTTATTGACCAAGCGTTCAAGATCGACAATAGCACGATGTACCGCTGTCTGGGACATATTGGAGGCTGCTGCCGCTGCCGCATAACTTCTTACATGAGTAAGTGAAGTCAGCGCACGGACATGTGTCATGGTAATAGCCCAGGATAAATAGGCCGTATCGTTATCAAGCCTATGAAGCGCGTCATCCAGGTGTTTAAAACCGGCTCGAATCCGGACAAGTGCCAACTCACCGTTAGGTGTCATATTGATACCGTCTGGCTGACGCTCAAGCAAAATACATTTTATCTGGGACTCAAGCTTGGCAATGCCTTGCGTCAACCCTGACTGAGACATCTGTGAGGCATGTGCTCCGCCACTGATGCTACCGCTATCCTGTATGGCCATAAGGGCACGCAAGTGCCGCAGATTGAGTCTGCAAGGGTCAACCACCATAAATTATTCTCTATTTATCTCA